>JACRIK010000026.1 GCA_016235865.1 Planctomycetota bacterium
AAATAACCAGGAAAGTAGTCAGCGGAGAGAGAAAGCTGGCGATTACGACCAACTAAGTGGTTAGGCCGTAAAGTTTCTGTTAGTAAAATCACTGTTTACCGCTTAGTGCGGTTCTGTAAAAGTGTTTTTGGACATGCTCCAGACCACATATTTTGTAACCATTGATTTTGTTGGATTATAAGTCATCATGCTCTAAAATTCGGCATTGTCAAAAACAGATTTAACAAGGCCTCATTTCCTATAAGCCCTGCCCTACAAGTCAGCAAAATAGCCATAAAGAAAATATGTGGTCTGTCCCCGTCCCCTATGATTAGGGTTCAAATCAATGGTTTGTCCCGCTTACATCCGATAGGCCAAGGATATCTTTTACTTCTAGGGGTATTTGCAAATCGACATCCTTATCGTGGTCGTAAATTGTCATATTAATTTCCATAGTTCTAGACCACTTAGTTGGAGTTCCCTCTTTAGACGGAAATGTAGATTTATGCATGAGTATTCGTTGTATCTTATAAATTTGACAGTCATCTTTGCCGAGCCAGAATTTATATGTTGCCGCGATTAATTTAACTTCAATCTCTTTCCCGGGCGTTTCCGATACTGTTTCCCTTCCAACTATATCAAATACGTCATCCATATTTAAGACATCCTTAAAATTATCTTGGGAAACCACAGCTTTAACAACCCTGCATTCTACCCCGTTAACCGATTCGTTGTCTCTGAATTTGGCATTCTTCAAGAATTCTCCGAGGTCAGCCGTCCGATAAAATGGAGTAAATACATGCTCAATAATACTATTCTTTTCATCTTTATCATCAATTCCTTTTAATCCCTTATCCCATTGTTTTCCGCCGTCCTTTAACGCTATTTTATTGTTCTGACGGTATAGTTCAAATTCGTTGCCAGCTTCTTCAAACTGTGGTATCTCTTTACATTTAAAATAGCAGAAATCTGGGCCTTTCCAGACGCCATTGGCTTTACAATTAGTATACGCATGTGCGTTACCACCATAAAGATTAGAACCCAATCCAACATGAATCGGCATATCAAAGCGGTAGGTTTTGAGCTGTTCCAGTTTCTTGCACCCCAAAATAACCGCATCCTTGGCATTTATGTTATTAGGCACAGTTGCGTTCGGGTTTACGGTGCAACCATATAAAACAAGCACTGTAATTGTCACGGCAATATAATTTCTCATGAATTATCTCCTAAATCAGAGGACACAATGCTTAATGATTCTAGATTTCTTTGCTACGCTTTTGGTTTATTCTACCATTCTTCTATTTATCGGACAAGGATTTATCAGCGCATCTTTTTATTGACTTTTGGGATAGGTTTGACATAAAATAGTTAACACGAATAAGACGAATGGAACGAATCTCACGAACCCGAAGGGACCGTGCATAGCGAAGAATGCATTAATTTATTCGTGTCATTCGTATTTATTTGTGTGATTCGTGTTCGTATTTCTTATAGAAAGTGTAGTGATTTATGAAGTTTGAGACCAGGGCCATACATTCAGGCAACAAATCAGATAGCGCGACCGGCGCCATTACCACGCCCATCTACCAGACCTCGACCTTCCAGCAGGAGGCAGTGGGTAAGCACAAGGGGTTTGTCTATACGCGGACCGATAATCCGACCCGGCACGCCCTGGAGGATAATCTGGCCGCCTTGGAGAACGCCAAATACGGACTGTGTTTTGCCAGCGGGCTGGCCGCGGTCAATACCGTGATGAACCTGCTTAAGAGCGGCGACCACGTGGTCTCAGCCAATGATATTTACGGCGGGACCTACCGCATCTTTACCAAACTATTTACTAAATACGGAATGACCTTTGATTTGGTTGATGCTACTAATCTGGATAATGTCAGGCGGGTAATCAGGCCTAATACCAAGGTGCTCTGGCTGGAGACGCCCTCCAATCCCTTGCTCAAGATTACGGACCTGAAAGCCGCGATTGCACTGGCTCACAAGCACAGGATTCTGACCGTGGTGGATAACACCTTTGCCACGCCGTATCTCCAGCAGCCCTTTGATTTCGGCGCTGATATCGTGCTCCACAGCACCACCAAGTATCTGGGCGGACATTCGGACATCCTGGGCGGCGCGCTTATTACCAATAATAAAGATTTATACGAACGGCTGAAATTCTTCCAGAATGCGGTCGGCGCGGTGCCCGGACCATTTGACTGCTTCCTGACCCTGAGAGGCACTAAGACCCTGGCCTTGCGGATGGAGCGGCATTGCTCCAATGCCATGGCCATTGCCAGATTCCTGAGCCGGCATCCCAAGGTCAAGAAGGTGTTTTATCCGGGATTGCCGAATCATCCGGGCCATAAGATTGCCAAAAAGCAGATGACCCTGTCTGCGCCAAGCGGAGCGCGGCAGGCAGGCGGTTTCGGCGGGATGGTCTCGTTTGAGGTCAAGGGTAAGACCAACAGATTCGCTGCGCTCACTGCAAGGAAGATAGCCGCCTCGGCCAAACTATTCGCATTGGCCGAGAGTCTGGGCTGCGTGCGTTCCCTGATAAACCATCCGCCTTCCATGACCCACGCCTCGGTCGAGCCCGAGGTTAGGAAGAAGATAGGTATCAATGATAATCTGATTCGCCTGTCCGTGGGTATAGAAAATGTCCAGGATTTGATAGAGGATTTGAAGAGGGCACTTAGGAAATGACGAATGTCTAATGGCGAATGACGAATTTAGTATTTGGGATTTAAGCATTTTTTCGTCATTAGGATTTCGGCATTAGTCATTAAGAGGTAATTATGAGCAAACAGATTAACATCGGCTTACTCGGTTGCGGACAGGTCGGGACCGGACTGGTTAAACTCCTTAACCAACAGTCGGACTTTATCCGCAGACGCACCGGTCTGGACCTGGTCATTAGTCACACTTTAGTGCGCAACACCGGCCGTAAGCGTGCGGTCAAGGCGCCGAATCTGACCACGGACATCAACCGGATTCTGCAGGATGATAGCATTGATATTGTGGTGGAACTATTAGGCGGCCTGGAGCCGTCCCGGACTTACATCCTCAAGGCGTTGCGGGCCGGTAAGAACGTGGTCACGGCCAACAAGGCTGTTCTGGCGCATCATGGCCGGGAAATATTCGAGACGGCCCGGATGGTGAACTGTGAGGTTTATTACGAGGCCGCGGTCTGCGCCGGAATCCCCGTGATTCGTTCCATTAAAGAAGGTCTGCTGGCAAATCACATCAATCTCCTGATGGGGATTCTTAACGGCACGACTAATTATATGCTGACCCGGATGAGAGAGGATAAACTCTCGCTGGTTGATGCATTGAAACAGGCCCAGGCGCTCGGATTTGCCGAGCCGGACCCGACCATGGATGTCCAGGGACTTGATACCGCCCATAAACTGGCGATTCTGGCCGCGCTCTCATTCGGAATCAAGGTCAAGCCCAAGGATATCTATACCGAAGGTATTATGGGTATTGACCTTGAGGATATCAAGAACGCCGAGGAATTCGGCTATGTCATAAAGTTGCTGGCTATAGCCCGTGAGGTTGAGGGGAATCGGGTGGAGTTAAAGGTCCATCCGGCCATGCTGCCCAAGGTCCATCCGCTGGCCTCGGTGCGCAACGAGTTTAATGCGCTCTATCTGAATGGTAGCGCGGTAGGGGATATGATGTTCTACGGCAAGGGCGCCGGGCCTCTGCCGACCGCCAGCGCTATACTGGCTGATATTATTGAACTGGGCAACCAGCCCCAGACACCGTCTGAAGCGCCGGATATCAGCACCTATAATTGGGGCAATAAGAAGATTGTGCCGATTGACCAGACGGTCTCGGAGCACTACATCAGATTCCCGATTGCCGACAAGTCCGGCGTGATTGGCAAGATTGCCACTGTCCTGGGCCGGAATGATATCAGCATCTACGGCGCCACGGCCTCGCTCATGCCGGTAAAGAAGGCGTTGGGTAATGTCCGGGTAGTGACCAAGAAGGTCAGGGAATCTCAAATCCAGAAAGCGCTGGCCGAGGTGAACAAACTCTCCATTATGCGCGGCAAGGCAGTGGTGGTCAGGATAGTGACGTAAGAGGCCCATTTTGTCATCCCCCGCCCCGTTTGTCATTCCGTGCTTGACACGGAATCCAGTGGCCTCCAAGATGTCTGGATTCCCGCCTGCGCGGGAATGACAGGATGGAGGATAGTTCTATTTCACTCCCGGCAAATCATTGAAACCCTCCCGGCGTCTGATGAGTCGGGCTTTGTTCCCTTTGACCATTACTTCAGCCGGTTTCGGCCGCATATTATACTGCATAGCCATTGAATAGCCATATGCGCCGGCATTCTTTATTGCCGCGATATCGCCTTCCTGGAATTTGGTGATTTCACGGCCGTGCGTGAACATATCGCCGCTCTCGCAGAGATTGCCGCAGACCGCCACGAATTGTTTGGGGCCTTTCAATCGGCTGGCGTTGACTATTTCGTGGTAGGCATTATAGAATGCATGGCGGATGAGATGGTTGAATCCGGAATCCGTTCCGACAAAGGTATGCTCCGGCGTCTCCTTGATATCGGTTACCGTGGTCAGGAGCGTGCCGGCCTCACAGACCGGATAGCGGCCGGGTTCAAGCATCAGTTGCAGTGGCTGGCCGTAATGGCGGCAGAAGGCGTTGAACCGCTCCGAGACCATCCGGCCGAATTTCCTGATGTCCAGGTTCTTCTGCCCGGGGCTGTAGGCCACGCCCAGGCCGCCGCCCAGATTGATGAATTCCAGTCCCTTAAAGTTGATGGCAATCTTAAGCATTATTTCCATGGCCGTGATAAAGGTCTCGGTCTCCAGGATGCCCGAGCCGATATGGTGGTGCAGTCCGATGATTTTCATCCGGTATTTGGCGGCAATCCTGAGCGCCTGGTCCAACTGGTAAACCCAGATGCCGAATTTGGAATCCGGTCCGCCGGTAATCACGTGCTCATGGTGGCCCTCGCCCACGTCCGGGTTGATGCGCAGGGACACGTCCAGCCCGGACCTGATTTTTCCGACCTTTTCCAGCTGGGAAAGCGAGTCAGCGCTGATATGCACGCCCTGTTTGACCACATAGGCCAGTTCGTCGGTCCGGCAGTTATTGCCGGTGAAGGATATCTCGTGCGGCCTGAAGCCGTTGCGCAGGGCGCAGTATATCTCGCCGGGCGAGACCGCGTCTATGCCGAATCCCTCCTGGCGCAGGATTTTCATAATGGCCGGATTGGTATTGGACTTGCAGGAATAGAGGAGTTTGGTGTTGGGATAAGTAATGGCCTGGCGCAGGGACCCGGCCCGTTGGCGGATGATATTCTCGTCATAGACGAATAGGGGGGTGCCGAAGCGCCTGGCTAAGTTGACGGCCGATAGTTTCCCGATGAGTAGTTGGTTGTTTGGCATAAATTTATTCTTTCTTCAATGTTGTATATCCCGGCAAATACTGCCGGGATAAGAAACTGTAATTCACTTCGTTCATAACAGTTTCTAATACGCCCGAGTGGATTCGAACCACTGGCCTGCGGTTTAGGAAACCGCCGCTCTATCCAACTGAGCTACGGGCGCGTTGGCTTAACCTTAATACATCCTTCAGTAATAATTTGCTCGATAATCTTACGGCTTTTAAGCGGTTTTAACTTATATTCTATTTGTTTGGCTTCCTTAATAGTTTCATATTTCTGATAGAACGCTATAGTTAAAGGCCTGATATTACGCGTTGCCTTTACAAAGCCGTTATTGTGTCTTTCTAACCTCTTTTCTAAATCCTGGGTGCTTCCGATATAATAAGTTCCGTTACGGTTGCTTTTTAGTATATAAACATAACCGTAACATTGTTTTGCCATTAAGTTCATTCAGTATAAACTTGCGGCCTCCCCGATGTAACATCGGGGCGCTCTATCCAACTGAGCTACGGGCGCGTTGCTCGCTGTTAGCTCCCCGATTACCATCAGGGGCGTTACTGCGAGTTATCCCGGCAGTATTTGTCGGGATAAGTAATTTATACTTTCCTAATTGACCGTTAAGCAGGTCGGGGCGCTCTATCCAACCCCCGACGTTACGTCGGGATAAGAAACTGTAACGTGGCGCCTTTGTCGCCACTAACAGTTTCTAATGAGCTACGGGCGCAGGGAAAATTATAAACAACTGGATTAACAACCCCCTTTTATTCCCCCTTTGTTAAGGGGGACTGAGGGGGGTGTTACTCCGCTAAATCAGTTTAATCCTGTTGTCTATTTTCCTTGACGTGCCATCTTATATAAATTACCTTATTAGTTCAACAATTTACTATGCAGATTAGATATATGAAGTTTCCGTTGATTCTGGTAACTCTCATATGGGCCGCCGTATTTATCGTTCCGCTTCGGGCCGAGGTCCAGGGCAGTATTTCATCCTATGTCTGGTCCAATGAGGGCGAATTCAATATGGGCGGCAGCCATCCCTCGGTTCAGAACCAATGGGATATCAAGCATCCGACCGATTCCATGATGCTGGGGGGCAATGCCTATCTTTTTGAACTGAAATACGACCAGATACTTTCGTTTGACCTGAACTATAACACCGGCGCCATCAACGACCAGCGACGGTCGTTCATCGTGCATGATAGTAACGGGTATCTGACCGATCTGAGTTATGCGGATGTGGCCGGCCGGAGCCGGCTGACCAGTACCGGATTATTCTACCGCCTGATGGGGCAGGATGAATTGGCCATCTCTCGGCTGGATGTCGGCGCCGGCTATGTCGGCTACATTAATTCTGTTGGCTATAATAATGCCAGCGTTGTCCTGGACAGCGCCAATCCGGCCAATAATAACCAGACCTTTAATGAACGCTGGGAGGAATACGATATCTATTATCATGGAGTCGATGCCAGAATCAAGGGGGAGCTTTATCTGACCCCGGATATATCCGTCAATGCCACGGTCGGCTATGCGCCCAAGTTATCAGCCCGGTATAAATACACCAAATTCACGGACCGTATCGCTTCGCAACAGCAGAAACAGACCATCAAGGCGGAAGGCTACGGCTGGCATTATGAAGCGGCCCTTAATTATCATTTGACCGAGCATTTCACCGTCATGGCCGGGTATAAATACGTATTGCTTAATGCAGAGGGTAAGAGTGACGACAATTTTTATCCGTTCTGGAGCGGCGCCGAGCATAACCTCAAGAACGAGATGGGCGGGTACATCTTTGGTGTTACCTACCATTTTTAGAGTCAGTAGGAACCAAGTGACGTACTGTCTCTTATCCCGCACATAGAGTATGTATGGGGTTAATCTTACAGCACCGGAAGATACTTTTCCAATTCATAAGAGGTTACCTGGACCCGGTAACGTTCCCATTCAATCTTCTTATTCTGGATAAAGTGTTCAAAGACGTGCTGGCCCAGGGTCTTTTTGACCAGCGCGCTCTTTTCGGTCAACTGGAGCGCCTCAAGTAAACTGCCGGGCAGCGACTTGATGCCGCGCCGGGCGCGTTCCGGTTCGCTCATTTCATAAACATTGTCTTCCACCGGTTCTGGGGCGATAAGTTTTTCCTCAATTCCGGCCAGGCCGGCGGCCAGCAGGACGGAAAATGCCAGATAGGGATTAGCGGCCGGATCCGGTGAACGGAATTCAACCCGGGTGGCCTTTTCCTTGCCCGGCTTGTACATTGGCACTCGAATCAGGTCAGAGCGGTTGCGCTGGGCCCAGGACAGATAGACCGGCGCTTCATAGCCCGGCACCAGGCGCTTGTAGGAATTTATCCACTGGTTGGTGACGGCCGTAAATTCCGGCGCGTATTTCAAGAGTCCGGCGATAAAACTCTTGGCCATCTGGGAGAGATGGTATTTGTCCTTGGGTTCAAAGAAACTGTTTCGGTCGTTCTTGAAGAGCGACATATGGACGTGCATGCCGGAGCCGTTCTGACCGAAGATGGGTTTGGGCATAAAGGATGCGTAGACCCCGTTTTTCTGGGCCACTTCCTTGACAATCAGCCGGTAGGTCATAACCGTATCGGCCATGGTCATGGCATCGGTATAGCGCAGGTCGATTTCGTGCTGGGACGGCGCCACCTCGTGGTGGGCGTATTCCACCGGTATGCCCATTGATTGCAGGGCCAGGATGGTCTCGCGGCGCAGGTCAATGGCCTCGTCGCGCGGCATCAGGTCAAAATAACCGCCTTCGTCCAGCCGTTCGGTGGTCTTGTCTGATTTGAAATAGAAGAATTCAAGTTCCGGGCCGACATTAAAGACCAGGCCGAGTTTAGCGGCGCGGGCTAGATTGGTCTTGAGGATATGGCGCGGGTCGCCTTCAAAGGCCGTGCCGTTCGGGTTGATTATGTCCGCAAACATCCGGGCCGTGCCGTCGTGGCCGTTGCGCCAGCTGACAATCCTGAATGTTTTCGGGTCAGGTACGGCCACCATATCGCTTTCGTCTATCCGGCAGAATCCTTCGATGGATGAACCGTCAAAACCCATGCCTTCGCTAAACGCGTTTTCAAGCTCGTCACGGGTTATGGTGAATGATTTGAGATAACCCAGAATGTCCGAGAACCAGAGATTGATGAATTTGATATTATGCTTGTCAACCTGGGCGATGACTGATTTGACTAATCCGGCGCGTTCCTTGTCCGGGGCGGTCGGTTTCTGGCCGGTGGCGCGTGGCTTGGCAGGCAGGGACAGTGTTTTCATACAGTTTTTCCTTTTCTTGAGAGTTGAATAAGTTAATGGAGTCGTTATTTACCAGATATAGCTCATCCTGTCAATATTTTGTCAGATAATTTAACAGGATGGGAAATATAAAATTAGCTGCGAAGACTCCCGGGGGAATCCGCATAATGCGAATAGACCGAATCCCGCATTAGGGCGGTAACTTCTCGGTCCGCTGACGCTGAATAACCGGCGGATTATCAAGCGTGAATACGTTCTTTATCCGGTTCAGCAGGTCAAAGGTATCTTCTTCTGTGGTGTCAGCGTATATGATGAAGTGGTGGAACGGTTTGGCGCCGGCTACGCCGAATGAGATGGATATACTGGAATCCTCCGGCGTGGTCTTGAGATAATGAGTCACGCCTTTTTCAGGAGTGATAGCGGCGATGGTCAGTCCCTTGACTATTCTTTGGGCCAGCCAGTGGGAATCATTGCTCTGGAGGTTGCCTATCGGATTGTCGGCCGGAATATTTCCACGAGTATAGTTTGAGGATAGGTATTCTGCGCCGGAGAAAACGGACATTTTATCTTTTAAGGCGGCTACAAGGTAGGATTGCGGAACCTGATACGAATTATGGAATTCCCGAATACGGCTGTCCGTAAACACCTCGCAGATAGGCAGATTTTCATAGAAGTTAAAGACGCACCCGTCGCCTTCTTCTGAAATGGCGCAAAAACTGGTTAGGAGCGGGCCATCGGTTTGTTTTTGTAATGACAATTTGTTCCCCGGACCGGTTTGAAGGATTACTCCAAATCCAGATTTGTTACTTGTCACTAAATTAAGGTTTGAGAATAATCCTGTAGAAAAGTCTCTGATTACCCACGAATTAATAAGAGACGGTAAGGGTGTATTATTTCTGGAGTAGGGCGAATTGATGCCGATCTTGAGCCGGGTATTCTTCAGCCAGTAACCTTTCTGGTCTGTGCCTGATGTTGACAGTCCTCCATAAGGATATTTTATGTTGTATTCAGGCGCCTGGCTTTTGATCGTATCAAAATACACGTAGAAGTATTTAACGGATTTGGTTTCAATGGGCTTGCGGATTATCCAGACCAGATTGGCCTCGGCATTGAACCTTTCGTCAAAATGCCTAGTTTTACCTATCTGATAGGGAACCTCGTCAATCGGTGTGCCTTCCTTAGAGTATTCTATGACCCGGACAGATTGAAGGTCAATTTCCGTATGGACTATGTCAGATGAAGAGACGCCTGATTCCTTTAATAATTCAGTGAAGTTGAGTTTTATCTCTACCGGGTAGGCAAAGGCTTCAGAGCCGGTGGCCGGCCGGGCAACCGTGTTTTTCATAGTAACCAGGACGCGGTAATGTAAACGTCGGTCCCACCAGGTGAATGTCTTGTTCATCTCTGGGCCGGGCGGATTGGGCGCAGGAGTGATCAGGCGTTGGGGCAGTTTGGCAAGAGAGATGCCGAGTTTATCAGGTGCGGTGAACTTGGCGTTCATAATAGATTCGGACAATTTATCCTTTTTATCCTGCCAGGTGGCCTTGGCTGTTTCAAAACGTTCCATTGCCTTTATCTCAGTGGTATCATATCTCTGAGAAATAAGTTTCTGGTATTCTTCTTTCAGTGTATCAAATCCTTTAGATGTCTTATCAAAGAGTTCTTCGTAATCTTTTTTGATTGCCTGATAATCAGTTTTAATAGGGCCATATTCAAGTATATATCTTTTGTCATAAAGATTCTGATATTTGTTACTGATTTCCCTGGAAGTCAGGAAGCGTTCGGCAAATGCCAGCCACTTTTCGGCAGCATAGTGCCAGATGTCTAATGTCTCTTTAGACCGCTGTGCCTTTTTCTGTAGGGACGCTATTTTCTTTTGCGCTTCTTCCGAGATGGTTTTTATTTTCTTTAGAGAACCGTAGAAATTAGGCACATCTAAATAAATTTCGTTCTTGAAAGGATCTGGGAATAGATGTTCAGATGTGACATTGCCTCTGATTAATTTGTTACAGGATGATAAAAGATTGGTGATCTCTGCGGCCTCGCTACCATTAATGCCGAATAGGGAATGGGTCAGACTATAGCTAAACTTGTCTGCGTCTGCGCGGTCCGGGATCCATCCGCATTCAGCGGTAAAGATAGTGGGTTCAACAATGTTTTCCGGAAAGGTGATGATTTCGCCTGGGGCGCTACAGAGCATCAGACCCATTATGCGGTGGTTATTCTCCAGGTGCCTCAAGCCGGCCTGGCCGGCCGTATAGATGTTTTTATGGATGGCCTGTATGTCGGGCAGGATATTACCAGGAACAGTTAACTGCGGACAAAGTACCTGGTCTAATCCCTCATTTCGGAACAACTCGATCTGCTGAAAATAATCACTGAAAGTACGATTATTATCCTGCTCAAACGTATTCATGACAATAGTAGTTTTAGGCATCTTGGAGATGAAGAGTTGTTTCTTGAGAATTGAATCAATCCAGCCTAGCGGCTTTCTATCCAGATGCCCGCACCAGTCCTTGAGGCATATATGATGCGCATTGTTTAGCTTTATTGTTGAGATATTACCTATCAGGTTTATCTGGTATGCCGAGGCCTCTTTGGTTAATTCGGTAATCTGGTCGCCTGTCAATGAGGCGGTTTGGAGTGCCAGGATATTTATCTTGTAGTATGACAACAAATGGATGAGATTCTTGATATAGCCGGTTTTGTTGTTGCCAGGAAGGTTTATTTGCACGCCGCGGTAGTCGAATATGGGCCAGTCGTCAATCACAACCGGCGGCAGGATTATCTGGTCGGCCTTGTCCCTGGTTATCAGCTGTCTGAATGTTTGGGCGGCATAAAATAGTCCCTGGGAGGTATCGGCCAAAAGGAGTATCTTACCCGATCTTGGCCAGCCAGGCGTAATGGAAATCTTATAGCCCTGCGGATGTAAATCCCGATTAAGCGCAACTGCTTTTTTAGTGGCGATAGCATCAATCACTTTATCACGCTTGGGGACGCCCAGAATAATGGATTTTTCAGCGGCCGCCAGCGCCTTGTCATTAACCAGGGATGCTACCTTCAGCCCCCATATTTCACTGAGGTCTTTAGCGATGAGTTCGGCGGCCATGCGGGTGGTTTCGTCAGCCGTGCTTTCCACGAATATAGTCCATTCGTTATTCAGGACGCAGTGGGGAGATTTGGTATGAACAACCTGCCTGGGTTGTGGGATGACATTTATCCCAAAGGCGCCAGGCTGGTTATTATCCGCCCATTGGTAGCTAATGTAAAGGCAACACAAAATTGATATGGTTATTATGGCTGCTGTTCTAACGGTGTATCTCATCTGTGTTTATCTGAGTGTATTTGGGGTTTCGCTTTTACTGCGCCATCACGCTTATTTGGAAAATAGGCAGAAGCATGCTCAAGACGATAAAGCCCACGACCAGGCCCATAACGAGTATCAGAATCGGTTCCAGCAGAGAGAGCCCGATTTTTATGGTCTCGCCGATTTCCCGTTCGTAGAATGATGAGACCTCGAGGAGCACCTCATCCAGCCGGCCGCCTTCCTCGCCGACCCGGATCATATTAGTCATAAAAGGGAAAAAATGCGGACTGTTCTGGAGTCCCTTGGACATTGAACCGCCCAGTTTAAGGTCATTGACCACTTTAGACAGGTCATCCTTTATGATATCATTTGACAGCGTGGGGATGACGATTTCCAGCGAGGCCAGAATCGGGATACCGTTGGTGAGCAAGAGTGACAGAGAGCTGGCTAATTTGGCTGATTCGGTCTTCTTGATGAATTTACCGATGAAGGGCAGGGTGAGTTTCAGGCGGTCCAGTGCCTTACGCTCTATAAGCGTTACACCCTTAGTCAATATCATCAACAGCAAGATGCCGCCCAGATACAAATACCAATAATTAGTGATACTGCTGCTGATGGCCAGTAAAATCTTGGTCGGCAGGGGCAGGTCTACTTTTAAGGTGACGAAAACCTTCTGGATTTGCGGGATTACTGCGGTCATCAGAAAGACGATAGAGCCCAGTCCAACCAGGGTTACGATGATAGGGTAAGCTAAGGCTGAGCGGATGTGCGATTTTATCTGTTCCACTTTTTCGCGGTGTTCGGCCACCCGGCGCAGAATGGTATCCAAGGCGCCGCTGTCCTCACCGGCCTTTATCATCGCCGTGTAGAGTTGGTTAAATATTTTGGGATATTTGCTCATGGCTGACGAAAGCATATCGCCGTGCTTGACGCTTTGGGCAATGTCGGCAATGATATTCTTAAAATACTTGTTTTCGGTCTGCTCGGTGATGATAAACAATGCCGAAAGCAGGGGTAGGCCGGATTTAATCAGGGACGACAATTGATAGGTGAAAATATTAAGGTCCCGGACCGTTATTTTGCTGAACCAGGAACTTACCGTGATGGATTTATCCTTGACCTCGCCGATGAGTTCTATATTGATTGGGAAAAGGCCTTGGTTGGTCAACTTACTGGCGATTTCCTGCGGGCTCTCGCCTTCCATCACGCCGTCCGTGAAATCGCTGGGTCCCTTTTTGGCTTTATATTTGAATAAGGGCATATTGATTTTCCCGCCTAGCATCGCGTCCCGAATGCTTTCGGGATCGACATCCGGCAGACCCTGACCCCGAAAACATTCGGGGCAGGGCGACAAAATAGAGTATGTTACTTAAACAGTCCGGTAGAGAAATAGCGTTCCATCCGGTCCGGGATAATAGCCACCACGTTCTTATGGGCCGGCATTTTCTTGGCGACCTGGACCGCCGCATAGTAATTGGCGCCGGACGAAATGCCCACCGGCATTCCCAATTCCCGTATCAATCTTTTGGCCATTTTGATGGCATCGGAACTCTTGACCTTGACCACCTGGTCAATGATTTTGGTATCCACGATTTCCGGGATAAAGCCGTCGCCTATGCCCTGAATCGGGTGGCTGCACATCTCGGTTTCGCCTGAAAGTATGGCGGCTTCGGATGGTTCGACCGTTACGATCTTTGCCTTAATTCTGGCTTGTTTCAGCGCCGCGGCCACGCCCATCAGGGTTCCGCCCGTGCCGATACCGGCAACAAAAGCGTCGATTTTGCCGCCGGTTTGTCTGATAATTTCCTGTCCCGTAGTCAGACGGTGCACTTCAATATTGTCGATATTAGAAAACTGGCAGGGTAGGAAGACCCGCTGGTCTTTGGCGGCCATGGTTTGGGTCACTTTAACCGGTTCAAGGAATCCGCCTTTCTCAGGCGTGAGAATTACCTTAGCGCCGAATGAACGCATTATTTTTATGCGTTCCTGGCTCATATGTTCGGGCATGACAACGATGACTTTATATCCCTTGGCCGCGCCAACCATGGAGAAGGCAATGCCGGTATTACCGCTGGTGGCCTCGACGATGATGGAATCTTTCTTTAGGATGCCGCGCTTCTCGGCCATTTCAATGATATATTTGGCAATCCGGTCCTTGACGCTGCCGGACGGATTAAAGAATTCCAGTTTGCCGTAGATGGTTGGCTTAGCCTTGATACCGGACAGCCGGATGGGGATAATTGGAGTGTTGCCTATGGTATCAAGCATGTCATCCAAGATACATAAACAACGATGTTTTTTAATCATAGATAAATTCATGGTATCATAAAGCAATGGAGATGCAAAGAAATTAATCAGTTTTTTGCCTGGCGACAGGCCTAATATATTTCAGCGCTTAGTGCAGTTATCTTGTTGTGTAGGCTGGCGAGGAGGGTCTGAATCTCCTCAGGGTTTGCTGCTGAGGTCACTGCGGTGTTCCTGATTTTATCTTCTGGGGTATTAAGTTTATTGAGGAGTAATGAAAGTGTGTCAATCAGATCAGTCAAATCCTGACTTTCTTTGAGGAAATGTTTATTAGGTGCCCTATAAAAAAGTCCCATCCGGTAATAATATTCCATTTCATTCTTCAGGGTAGTGCATAATCTGATGGATTCATTCCTGATTTTCGGCCATTGGGATTTATCCGGTGCGCTGCTTATGCAATTGCCATCCACATATTCCATCAGGGAAAGGGTGTCTTGGAACATCTTGGAGACGATCTCTTTTTCCATCATGGTCAGGATGTTATTTTTGTTATCAGTCGGGTTCAGTAATCCGGATCCGGTTTGGTTATATGCAATTTTTCTAGGCGAGCCCAATAACTGAAAGCGGTATTGGGCGTATTTTTCATACAGGCAGCCGGATAGATATGAGAGTTGCTCCTGGATTGAAATAAAATTGGCCAGCGAAGGACGTGCCTGCAGAGAATCGGAAATGATTTCCAGTTTCCGGGTATAGTCTGGTTCCCATTCCCGCCATTTTTTTATCGCCAGTGCCATTGCTTCTTCAGGGTTGCTATATAAGCCGATAGCTTCCTGGATTTTTCGTTCCCAGCCGGTTTTGCCCTGTTTGATGTCTTCAATGTTGTTAATGAAGTCAGTTAGTTCTTTGTCCAGACTCCAGATGTCGGTGATGGTTTGGTGGAGGGAATGAATCTCCTGCTGGCGTTGCTTACAGGCAACCGGCGAAACTATGCTGACAAAATAACATGATGTGTTTTTAGCCTCGGCGCCAAATTCCAGCTTATAGGCTTCGGCCAGAAATGGCATATCCTGAGAGGGTCTTATTGCATACTGCCATCGGCCGTTCTGATCGATGACCGTGCGTCCGGTATTGAGTATCTCAAACCTGCCGCCGGCGAATGAACTTATCTTGGCCGACAGAATGATTTTGAGAGTCGTTCCGGCCGGCAGATGGCTTCGGACTGAGATGGTAATGGGCGAGTCTATCGTGGCGTCATTTATAAATACGGCTGAGGAAGAGTCCATGAAATTTGATTCGTTCCTTTCTGCCCGGATGGATAAGGCGATGGCCAGTAACAGGCAGGCGAACAGGAAACTGCGGTTATTTACTATTGGCATATTAATTCTCGATTACAAATTGCTCCATTATTTCAGGTTCATTCGTAAAGATAATCATAGTGATATCATCCAGGAACGGCGATTCCAGCAGCGGCTTGTTATGGCCATTTACCTGGGTGTCAAAAACAACCTTATACTTGAAAGTCAGGTCCTGGTTTTTGCCTTTCGATAACTCAATAGCCGGGCCCTGTCTGTCATAGATAGCTGAAATCGGCTCATCCGAATTATTGAGCAACTGAATCAAAATATTTCTTGAGTCCTCGTCCCAGTCAGAGGGATAATAGGCGGTCCAGAAAGGGATGATTCTGGTTTTATAGTCAGGTCCAGTTTTAGTTACGGCGTGGCCCCGACCGGTTTTTATGATTATTGGTCCGGATGTGAAGATTCCCTGGTTTTTATAATATCGGCCGTTGGCGAATTCATCCTTGAATTGTTCCTCGGCAGATTTGACGCTGTCGGGTAGTCTGATCGTAACTTCGTCGATGGTGAAATCACCGGAGAAATTCCAGAAGGAACTGTCTATGCTCTCACCCAGGCGGATTGAATTGGCTGACGCGAAGTCGATCTGCTGGATAATTTCTGGTGGGAATAATTCCGGCTGCCGGCCGATATATTTTGATGGCGCGTCATCGCCGTTGATGCAAAAGGTGTAAACATCAGATGGATAGACTTTCACTTCCGAGGTTTCTCCGGTGCCGGCGCAGTGCCGGCAGTAGCCCTTGAGAAGCCAGGCTGGTTCCTGGCTGTTATTTGCCTCTCCGGTTTTCGGTATACAAGCCGGGCAGTGTTTGGCGATTCTGGTTGTTTTAGGATGCGTGTCCCAGGCAATGCCGATGTGAATCCAGCGATGGTGGCTGTCATTAGCCGGATCGCTGTTGGCAAAGATATATGACTGGGGTTGGTTTCCCAAACTCTCGTCAAAATCCCAGAACCAGAGAAACTTGCCGGCTGGCGTGGTCCGGAGCGAATATGACAGGGTATCGGTATCGGATTTGTAAGGATATGCCCTGGGGAATGCTAATATTGAGAATATATGCTGTGTTGGCTGGTAATTGTATTTTGGATGCGGCGGGTTATTGGTGGCTTTATTCAAGGAAAAGATAGTGCGCGGCTTGACTGAGGTCTGGTAGTAATTGGGTTTTAGCCAGAATGACACCGCGCCCCGAAACTGTTTTTTGCCGGAAACCCGTTCGTTGGCAATACCGTCGACGAAATTGTCCTCGGATTCATAAGCCGGACAGCCGCCGGAATCTGAATAAACGCCGTCCGGATATAAAGCACCGCCATTAAAGAGCGACTCGGTAGTCAGGCTATTTCCTTCCATCTCCATGGGCTGGGATTTACCGTTTGATGGACTAGCCTTAAGGGTTTTATTAAAGTGAAGTGCAAAGATTGGCTTGTTGTCTGGGGCGCGATTTTCCACATTGGCCAGGGCAATCTGACCGTCTTCATAACAGCCGTTCGGGAGATTGTTAATATCCGGTTGTGGATAGGTCTGCAGGGTTTCGCCGGCTTCTTTCGGCTGTTTGGAGATACGTCCCTTGCTGAAATCAGATTGGTTGGTCTCGTTATAAATTTCATAGATTTTGGCCACGCCTCTGGTGAGATAACCAGCTTCCAGGAACATTTCACCGGAAATAGACGGACGTAGAACCATGCCTTCTGATTCCACTTCAAAATAGCCGCGCGGCGTGAAACAGAATTCAGTGGTATAGGTCACCAGGTCTGATTTATCCAACCAGCGGTTGATGATGCGGTCCGGATTGAATTTATTCAGGAGCGTATTGGGATTGACATTGGCTTTTATCAGGTCCGCTTTGGCTTGGGCGAGTTCATAACCTTCGGGAGTGGAGATATCTCCGAAAAATTCCTCATGAATCAGAATATCGCAGAATTTGTTGAATGCTTGCCATTCCAGAAATGGGGATATGGTTCTTTCTTCAATAATTCTTTCGGCGATGTTTTCTATCAGGCGGGTGTTTTCAGGAATCCTCAGGTTAACGGCTTTAAGTTTACCGATACTTACACCAGGCGGTTCAACCTTGCCGTGTGGTTTTTCAAGCGTATTGCTGAAAACATTCTTGATATCATCGGCTGAAGCTATTTCATCATCGTTGAGCCCCTGATGGAGATAAATGCCTTCCAGGTTTGCCAGGGCGGCCATCAGGACTGGTTTGGCAGCGGTGTTTATGTTGATGGGGTGGCGTTCCTCGCATACCAGGTCATCAGGAGTTATCTGCTTCCAGGAAAATATCTCGGTTCCTTCTTTCATCTGCCGGCGGGGCGGTTTGATTACTTTATTATCTGCCTGCCCATACAGGGTGACATAAGGCCTTATTTTTTCATAGACCGGTTTGGGCAGAATACCGGCCAGTTCTTCCTTGACCGTAAACCGGCCGGATGGCTTCATGTTTCTTTTCTTAAATATATAGTTGCCTAATGCTTCGTCAGGAATATCGGATGAAATACGAAGAATCACGCCGAGATTATTCAAGAGCTGTTTTGTGCCGTCATCATCTCCGTTGACATAAATCTGGCTGTGGCAGTCCGTGATTTTCAGAGTATAAATATCATTGCCGTCGACGTAGGTTTTGGTCAGTTCGCCTGAATAGCCCATCCGCGCGCCGTTGGCGAAACGGATAAACATCGGTGTGCCATTCCGGTCCGTCAGCGTAAAAGACGGTTTTAAGGCGTCTTTTAAGGGACAGGTTTCCACGTCAAGGGTACGGTTGTTGTTCTGGTCTTCGCCCCGGCTTAACAAGCCGTTATTGTCAAGGTCTTCGCCGTAATAATACCAGCTGCTGTTGTGCCTTGGTTTATTCGTTATTTGGTCAAAATTAAGCGTCTTTAACTCGTCAAAGGCGTTTGTCAGTCCCTGGTGGGCCAGCATCTTGGCGCGAATTTTGTCAAGATGGCAATGCGTTAATTCCAGTTGTATCTGGTTATAGGCGTTCAGGGCAATGCCCAGCAATACAATAATGGCGCAGATGACCAAGAGCGTTGCCAGCGTTACATTGCCGTGATTATTCATATAGTTAATCTGTCGGTATTGATTGCAGGGTTCCGGACAGTCGGCTGTATAACCCGCCCCTTTTGGCCAATTCTTCGTGTTTTCCCTGCTCCACGATTCGGCCGTCTTCCAGGACGATAATCCGGTCCGCATGCTGGACCGTAGACAGCCGATGGGCGATGATAAAGGTGGTCCGGTTCTTCATCAGGTTATTGATGGCGGCCTGGACTATCTTCTCGCTGGTCGAATCAAGCGCCGAGGTGGCTTCATCCAGAAGCAGGATTTTAGGATTCTTTAGCAGGGCCCGGGCAATAGCCAGCCGTTGTCGCTCGCCGCCCGAGAGTTTCACGCCCCGTTCGCCGGTGACGGTGTCGTATCCCTGGGGCAATCCTTCGATAAAATCCGCAATATAGGCAGCCCGCGACGCCTCTTTTATTTCCTCCAGGGTGGCTTCGGGCTTGCCGTAACTGATATTATTGCGGATGGTGTCGTTGAACAGGAAGGTTTCCTGGCTGACAATGGCAATCTGTTTTAATAGCGAACTCCGCCTGATTTTCTTCAGGTCAAATCCGTCTATCTCGATGCTGCCTTCAGTCGGGTCGTAAAAACGGCAGAGCAAATCCAGCAGGGTGGATTTACCAGATCCGGTCGGCCCGACAATGGCAATAGTTTCACCGGCCTGGACCGCCAGGTTGATGTTACTCAAGGCCGGCTTGCGGATGGTGTCGGACGAATCCTCATTATAGGTAAATGACATATTCTTAAAACTGATTTCCCGTTTGAAGTCGGATAACGTAATGGAGTCAGGCGCGTCTATGATATCAGGTTTTTGGTGCATCAGCTCAAACACCCGTTCCGCGCCTCCTAATGATTCCTGGAAAGCATTGTAGCCGCTGGTGAGCACCCTGATTGGTTTAAGGAAAGTCATCAGGTAAATACAGAAAGTAATCGCCAACGGGATGTCTAATTGACCGTGTTTTATGAGATAGACCGCGCCTAAAACAACGAACAAAACTATTACGGTTCCAATAATTTCTATCAAACTCAGACCCAGTGCCTTGGCCCGGACGATGCCCATTGATTTCATGAGGAATGATTTGTTTTCTTTCTCCAGTTCCCTGATTTCCGCGTGTTCCATCTGGAATGATTTGACAATCCGGACGCCCGAGAACATCTGGTGGATCGATTCGGTCACGTCGCCTAATTTGACCAGGCTGGTCTTGCGCGCCTTTCTGATGCGTTTGCCCAATAATAATATCGGTATCGCCAGGATCGGCATTAAAACAATTACCATTAGCGTCAGCTGCCAATCCAGCATAAACATAAAGGCAAAGCCCATCAGTACCATTAAGGGTTGCCTGATGATGTCGCCAAACAGGAAACTGATAGAGTTTTGGATGATACCGATATCATTGGTCAGACGCGATAGCAGGTCGCCGGTCTTTTTCTCATTGAAGAAGCGCAGAGACATGGTCAGCAGATGGGCGCACAGCCGGTTGCGGATATCAACGATTATTTTCAGCGAGACCAGTCCTTGCAAATAATCGGTTATATAGTTTAACAGTGCCGTGATAAAACTCAAAACCAGGATAATCCACCCGATATTAATCAGTGATTGTCTGATAGTGTCGCCTTCAACCCATCTTTCTATCGGGACCATTATTTTTCGGCCTAATTCTCCGCCGACACTGGGAATCTGGTTGAGAGGGGTGCTTAAGTTATGAGCGCCGGTTAATGTTTCGCAGTATTTTGTTAATGGCTGTACGAAGACTATTCTGCTCTGAAAAACAAAGGTATAAACAGAGTTTAATGCGATAATTAGCACGATTAAGCCCAGATAGCGTCGGGCATATTGGAATAACTGTGATGCCAGATGCACAAATGAGGACGATTTCATAATAGGGCTTAATTTACCAGTTAGATTGATAAAGTCAAGCAAATCTTTACACGCATTGAAGATATGTTAAAATCCATAATTAAGTGAGCCGGCAGGCTACTTTATTCGTTTATATATACATGAAATACATCGTTATTCCTACGGAACTTTCATTGATAAGAATCCCGGTAGTGGTTGCTACGCTTTTTCTGGTGCTGGCCTTGTGGGGACTAACTTTAAACAGCGAGCCCGCAAAGCCGGTTGACCTGCCGGATAAGCCGGCAAATGCCAAAGGCAGTGAAACGCCAACGCCGGCCATACCCGAATCGCAGGTAATCACTATGTCCCAGGGAGAAAAGGTTTATTACAAGTCTGGCCTGGTGGAGAAGATAGAGATTGAGGGCGCCATCGCCAATCCGACCATGCCCCTGGAATTCGTGGCCTGCGCAGACGGTGGCAAGGCCTACGAATCGCTGGTGGTGCTTAAATGCAAGCCCTGGAATGTCCAACTGGCCTTGATTTTGGCCGGCCTTAAGGAAGGCGGCGGCCCGAAATCTTTCGGCGATGCCGCAAAACCCACCGGCGACTTGGTGCTGGTCTTTATTGCCTGGGAAAAGGATGGCAAGGCCGTCTCTTACCGTGTGGAGGACCTGCTGATTGACAGCGGCACCAAAAAGACCCTGGATTTGGTGGGCTGGTCATTCAGCGGTTCTATGTTTGTGGACGAGATGGATTACGATACCGGCAAACCCACCGGCAAGAAGATATACCTGGCTGATATCGAGAAGAATATCATCGCGGCCTGGCACGACCCGGCGGCAATCCTTAATATCCCCACCCAGGGTAATCTCTACCTGCCTTACAAGGAACTCCTGCCGTCGGCCGGCACAAAGATTGTGATGACCATCCGGCCGCCGAATCCCAAGGAGCTGGAGGAACTCAAGAAGGTCAATGCCCAGGTGACGGAGAGAGAGAAGAAACTCAAAGAAGAACAGGACAAGAAGGAAAAGCAGGAAGACCGTAAATAAATTAACTCGAATGTGTCATTCCTGCGAAAGCAGGAATCCAGAGCCGTTGGAAATTACTGGATTCCGTGTCAAGCACGGAATGACAGATTGCGTGTTTCGTAATGTTCAGTAAGTTATATGAATAGCCAGTCATTTAATTTCCTTAAAAGAATCAGCCGGCATCTCTGGCGCCTGGTTATTATTGATAATTCATTCAAGGCCGGTTCTTATCTGTTGGTTGTTTCGGCGGTTCTCCTCCTGGCGGCCCGGGTCTTTGGCATTTCATTCCTGTCCGAATCATATCTGTTATTCCTGAGCCCGGTGATTGGTCTGCTTATCGGCGCGGCCATCGGGTTGTTTAACAAGCCCTCAATGGCTGATGTGGCCTTAGTGGTTGACCGCAAATCCGGCTCCGATAATTTTTTCTCCACGGCCTATGAGTGTTCAATCAAATCATCCCCTAATCCGGTGGAGGACGCGCTGGCAAAGGATATAACCGGGCCGGCCGGCAAAGCGGCCCGGGATTTCGCATTCAGGTATAACCGGCGCTATTTTTACCTGTTCCTGATATTATCAGGGATGATGCTGATTATCTGGTTCACGCCTGTAACGCAGCGAAATCCCGATGTCCATCGGGGCGTAGCCGCTTCGGTGTTTGAATCAGATATCATCACCATTTCACAGGGTCTGTCCGGGATCAAGCAGAACCAGGCAAATCCGCAGGAGATAACGGAAATCATCCGGCAAGTTGAGGCATTGATACAGAAAATCAGAGACAACCGGCCGGATAAGACCTTGGTTCTGGAAACCATAGACGGTTTTATCCGGAAATTATCAGATGCGCCAGCGTCGCCTGCAGAATCAGCTAAGTTGCAATCCCTGCTGTCCCAGTTAAAGTCGCTTGTTGGGGGCAGTGTAGCTGTTTCGCCTGGCGCTCAGCAGGATGGCACCGGCAGGGAAGACGGATTTTCCGTGTATCAGCCGCAGCCGCGCTCGGCCACGCCTCAAACAGGCCCGGCGCCGGAAAAATATCTTGATAAAAAAGTGGAAATCAGCGTTGGTATTGTGGTAAAATCCAGAGAGGAAGCCATAAATAATCCTTATCTGCCCGGGGAGTATAAGGAGATTGTTAAGAAGTATTTTGAACAACGGGATTGAACGGATTTAATTTAAACTGTACCTCTAAATGCGTCATACCTGCGAAAGCAGGTATCCAGGATTCTGGATTCCCGCCTGCGCGGGAATGACAGAGAGGGTGAACAATTTAGCAAGGAGTGATAATATGAGAAACAATATCTTGTTGGTCGGCCTATTGATTGTAGTTGCCGGGGTGATTGTGGCGCTTTCGTTCATTATGACGCCTATGCCCAAGGACGCCAATGTCCAAAAGCCGGCTGAAGGCCAGGCCCAGGTTACGCCGCCAACTAGTGGCGCCGAAGCGCCATGGCGCCCTGATGGCGCTCACCAGCCCATACCGCCTCCGGTATCGCCGACGGCCGTAGTGGCGCCTCCGTTACCGACGGAAAGTGTTAGTGTAGTCAAATCGGAATTGGAGCAGGCATTTGACCGGGGACTGAGTTGGCTGATGTCCAAACAACTGCCTTCGGGCGCGTTCCCGGATTTAGCTAATAAAGATGACGTGGCGTTTACCTCGATGGCGTTGATTATCCTCGGCGACGCGCCTGAGCCAACCCGGCTGAAATATAAGGACGCCATTGATAAGGCGCTGGCTTACCTGTTAAAGAACGCCCAGGCCACTGGCGCTATTATGGATACCGGCAAGGTCCCGTCCTTTGATATCTACAAAACCTCGCTGGCCATCGTGGCCTTCAAGGCCATCCTGCCGGCCCGGTCACAGGACGAACAAAAGAAGATAGAAGCGGTTATTACCATTGCCATGGCCTATCTCCAGAAATCGCAATACGGCCCGGAATCGTCCGACAAGGACATGGGCGGCTGGGGCTATCAGGAAAAGGGCACGGAAAAGACGCCTAATCCAAATCTCTCGACCACTTCCTACGTGGTTGACGCGCTCTACAAGGCCGGTCTGGCCAAGGACAGCGAGACCTATAAGCGGGCCGTGGATTTCCTGATGAAACTCCAGGACAGCACCGAGCATAACACCGGACGCATTACCGGCAACAGCGGCGGATTCGTCTATTCACCGACCGAAAGCAAGGCCGGTGAAACCACCACCGCGGATGGCCAGAAGATGTTGAAACCCTACGGCAGTATGACCTATGCCGGTCTGTTGAGTTTTATCTATGCCTATGTGGACAAGAACGACCCGCGGGTCCAGTCCGCCTACAACTGGATTCGGGCGAATTATACGCTGGAAGAAAACCCTGGCTTGAGAACCGATGCCGCGCCCAATCTGGGCAAGCAGGGCTTGTTCTATTATTATCACACCTTTGCCAAGGCCCTGAGCGCCTACGGCGAAAAGAGTATCACTACTACTGATAATACGCAACACCTCTGGGCCAATGAACTGGTGGCCAAACTGGCGGCCATCCAGAAACCGGACGGCTCCTGGTCCAACGAGGTCTCCAGATGGTGGGAGGACCTGCCCATTTTGGCAACATCGTATTCCCTGATGTCGCTCAACCTCTGCCGTAAATCGGTTTACCCTGAGTAGAACACGAAGGGTGGAGTAAGGGCGGGTCGGGCGGCTTGCCCAGCACATTCCTTTTGTGTTGGGGGGCGGGGGTATATAAGATGATAAAATATTTAGTATTAATTGTTGTTTTCTGTATTTTGCTAATCGGTTGTTCGTATTATAAGCCGATTACTGCCGGAATGACAACTAACAGTATTATTAAGGAACGGGGTCAACCTGATTATAAAAAGATAGTATTGGATTATGAGATTTGGTTGTATAAAATTCGTGAGCCTGATTTAAAGCATGATGGTCTGAATGATGCTTGTTTGATTAAATCTGATAAAGTAGTCATTAGCAGAAGCCTTAGCTATGGCTTGCAAGGACTTAAGGATCTACTTGATGGGTGGGTATTGCATACTTCTGAAGCGGACCTGCGCAAAGATTTAGATTGCATACATGCTGGAAAAATCCGTAGGGGGATGAATTCTACAGCGGTTTTACTTAGTTTAGGACAACCGAAAGAGATTGGCAATTGGCATTCTGTAGGATTCTCCTTTTTATACGTAGACAAGAACGTAGATTTTGACGAGGCCGGTAAAGTAGATAATGTTAGTGATAGCAGTATTTTAATACATTAAATTCTGGTGACTTATACTAATTTTTTCGGGCCGGGCGGGTGGACGGCCGGTGGCTGGGGGAAGGTTTTTGGAGTGTCCACGGATGTTCCGGGGACATATCCAGAAGATTCGGAGTTCGGGGGACATCTTACTGAATTATGGAGTTCGGGGGACATCTTACTGAATTATGGCGCTTATGGGCAGGCCCGCCTGCGGTAGGCCGGGGGCGGGGAACGGTTCACTCATGCTATTTTTGTGAAAGGGGCTTCATTACCGGCATCTTAGGCCGTCATCATTACCGGAGATAAATGTCAGGACTATTACTGACGAATGTCATCACCTGCATTGATGGATGTCGTCACCTGCATTGATGGATGTCATTACCTGTATTGATGAATGTCGTCACTTGCATTGACGAATGTCATTGCCTGCATTGACGAATGTCATCGCCTGCATTGATGAATGTCATCGCCTGCATTAATGAATATTAGGACTGCTACTGATGAAGCATAATACCGGCGCTATCGGATGCCCAGACCAGCCGAGAGGAATGACTATTCTGGCAGGGCGGGTGGTATACTCCACCATTAGATAGGGTATCCCTACCCCCTAACCTGTATTTTTGGGGCAGAAATCGCCTTTTTTGGACAGGCCAATCGGGAATTTCGCATGGTTTTTTGCCGTATAAGGTTGACTTTTAGGCGGAAAGTGGAAAAATAAGTTGACAATTACGATTTCTAATCGACTGAATGAAAGGGCATCAATGCCTAAAAAACACCTTTTTATAACCCTAAGCCCATCAGAATTAATCGCACTGGAAGATTTTATGCGGCTGATGGCTTTCCAGCATAAATACCGGGCGCGGCTGCGCGGCAATGCGATTTGGATGTCTTCCCAACAGCATAAAACCGTGGAGCAGATTGCCAAATCACTCAACAAATCCAAGCGGACTATTTATTCGTGGTTTAAACAATACATGGAAAAACGGATTGACGGGTTAAAGGACGACGATTCCAAATTGACCCCGGAACAAATCAGCCGGATGATGGAAATCAGTTACCGGTCAAAACCGCTCAAACACGGTCGGGAGCGTAAGATAAGATGGAGTTATCGTAAGATTGCCAAATGGGTCAAGGAACAATGGGGCATCACTATTTCGCACGAACGGCTTAGGCAGATTATCAGGAAGAGATTATTGAATATATAATTTAACTCACATCTTCTATAGTATGCGGTAACTCGCCAAGTGGACACTGCTCACACAGCGGCTTGGTCTTTTTGCAATAGGTCTTGCCTAATCGCACTATCAGGGCATGATATTCATTAAATAGTTTGGCGTCCCGGGGCAGGGCGTCCTCAAACAGGGCTTTCAATTCGTCATATCCGGTCTCTTCCGATATCATCCGGTGCCTTAAGCATATCCGGTAGGTATAGGCATCGCAGACAAAGGTGGGCTGGCCCGCGGCATATAACACGATAGAATCAGCCGTTTCCGGGCCGATGCCCTTGACGCTGAGCAGGGCTTCCCTTAAGGTGGATGTTTCTTTGTCAAAGAGTATGTTCAGGTCGCCTTCGTAGTTTTCAAACAGCCAGTTGATGAAACTCTTCAGGCGCTTGGCCTTGATATTAAAATAGCCGGAGGGTTTTATCAATTCGGCCAGGCGGGGCAGGGGGCATTTGTGCAAACCCTCAGCAGAAAGCAGTCCGGCTGATTTCAGGTTATTAATGGCCTTTTCCACGTTGGACCAGTTGGTGTTTTGGGTGAGAATCGCGCCGATAACCACCTCAAATGGCGTCTCACCTGGCCACCAGTGCTGTTTGCCGAAGTGAGCCAGTAATTTGTCGTAGATTTCTTTCAGTGTCTTGGCAGTTGGCATTGTTTGGTAAGTTGATAAGATGATAAGTAAATAAGTTGATAAGAAGATGCCGAAACGAGTTCGGCATGACCGGGTGCACTTATCAACCTATCATCTTATTTACTTATCAGCTGTTTTCTACTCGTGTCCCTTGACCTTTTGTATCAGGAAATTGATATTACCTCTGACCTTGTCTGCCTCGGGGCTGTCCGGGTAAAAGTGGATGATTTCGTTGGCCTTCTGGAGCGCCATCAGCCAACTCTCCAGTTTGATGAAGTTCTTGACGTCTTCCATCAGGGCTTTTAGGTCCGGTTTTTCCCTGGTTGGATAGGTTATTGAACCATGTTCCCTGGGTTTCTGGGCCGGTGGCTCTTGGTAGCGCCCCGAAGTCATCGGGACTCCGCTCACGCTGCGCGGGGCAGTCACCACCATTCCCTGAGATGCCATTGGCTGGGGTATCTTGCGTTGGGCCGGGGTTTTGAAGGGAGATGGTTTGGGTTTCTGGGCCGGTTCTTCCGCCTTATTGGCCTTGTTTGCAAACAGCAGGTTGATTCCGGCCATGCCGCAGAAGATAAATAACGCCACCAGTAAAATCCACTCGCGGCGGGCGATATTGGTGGTCTCTACGACATTGATATAAACGAATGGCAGGACAATGCCGGCTATCAGATAGAGTGTGGCGAGGAAGTATTTCATAGTTAATAATGATATCCTGTTTGTGAGATTGCTGCGCTATCGCTCGCAATGACACGCGAGGGACCACGCTCGCAATGACACTTTTGGGACATCCCGTTACGCGTACTATTATCTCCGGCCGAAGGGTGACCCTAAATTGTCTCCCTTAGAGCTCAAGGGTGAGAAATAGCCGAAATCACCTGCGCCCGAGGATAATTCGTCCTGAAAAAGCGCTACGGGTGTATTTTCGTCAACCTCAAATGGCACCAGGGTTTTGAATGACGCCGGATAACGTTTATAAGAACGATCCGGGATATTGAACTTATATTCTATGTGTCCGGAGCCGGCCACGACCACGACCTGGGCGGCCGGGTCGTTAACGGATTTGAGGTAATTGGCGATGGCCTCGGCAAAGGTTTCGTCCCACATGCATTGCTTCAAATACATCTTTTCTATCATGCCCTTCATCATATCTTTTGTCCGCGGGTCGTTCAGCATTCCGCTGAATTGCTTCATCACGAATTCCTTGTGTTTCGCGTTGGATGTGTCCACATCCCTGGCAATGAGTTTCTGCTCTTCGGGCGAGAGTTTATCCCAGCCCATTTCAGCCATTTTGCTCTTGATGGTTTTCTCTACGTTCAGGCCGATGAGTTTGATTTTATTGGCATGGGCATAGCGAATCATTGCCAAATAATAGTGGTACCATTCGCTGAAACCGAAGGTGTTGGTTTTGTCAAATTCCTCTTCGGTAATCTTGCCGGCAATATAATTGTCAATTGAATCCTGCTTTGAACGGTAGAGGAATTCCATGGCCAGTGCGGTCTTGGGGTTTTTCTGCGACAGCGACTTCAGGATATCCCCCTGTAACTTATGATGCGCCTCGTTGGTATGGGATTCAGCCACATAGACCACCTGGATATTTTTGAGCCGGCTTATCATGGTGTCATAGTCCATGATTTCCATGGTGGCCAGGTCAACGTATTTATTGTAGAGGTCGGGTAGTTTCAATGACATCAATGTCGCGGTGGCCTTGGAGATGGCCGCCTGGCGTTCGGCGCTGGCTTTTTCCTGGGGCATAATCACCGGCGGTATATCCGGATGCGGTTTATCCGGCGATGTCGCGTTGGGGTTTTGCTTGGGCGTATTAGAATTGTTGGTTTTTGGTGTGCCCGAGGCGCAGGACAGATATAATCCTCCGAATAAAATGGCTCCTGATATCAATATTGTCTTGTACATACGTTGCTGACTCCTTTCAGGCTAAACTATTACGAGTTTTATTTATTTTTAGTATATCTTTCGGAAAATTTACGCCCCTCATCAAGCGCCGCGGTATTGATGGAGGCGAGTTCGGCGCTTAGTTTGGAGAAAACCGCGGATAATGAATCTCTGACACTGCCGATTTGCACCACTTTCATTCGCCCGATGTATGCCCCGATGATGACCATATTGGCATACCGCGCTGCCCCGAGTTTTTCCGCTATTTCATTTGCCGGAACCGGAATAACTTCCACGTCGGTCCGGGACGGCGGATTGGGAATGAGCGAAGAGTTATAAATTAGCAGCCCGCCGCTCCGAAGGCGCGGCTCAAATTTAGTCAGCGAAGGCGCGTTCATTACGATAATCGTATCCGGCTGGTTGATTATCGGCGAGGCGATTTCCTCTTGCGATATAATCACCGAGCAATTGGTGGTTCCGCCCCTCATTTCAGCGCCATAAGACGGGAAGTGCGTGCAGTACTTATTTTCCAGCATGGCCGCGTTTGCCAGCAGGACACCGGCCTTGACCACTCCCTGGCCGCCGAACCCGGCGATAATCAGCGCTTGTCTCATTTTTACTAAAGTCCTATATTTTTATTCTCTACCGGTTCTTCATCTGGGATTTCTTTAGGAGCCGAAACCTCTGTCTTTGGCTGTGATATGTCTTTATACACGCCCAGCGGATAATACGGGATCATTGTTTTCTCCATGTATTCGCACGCCTTTAAAGGAGTCAGTCCCCATCCGGTGGGGCAGGGGGATACTACTTCAACCAATGAAAAACCCAGGCCGTCATTCTGGATTTTAAACGCCTTTTTAATGGCCCGTTTTGCCTTAAGGACATTGGCCACGTTGTGCACCGAAACCCTTTCGATATAGGCCGGGCCGTCCATGGTGGCCAGCATCTCGCAAACCTTTATCGGGTAACCGGCTAATTTAGGGTCCCGGCCGGTCGGGTTGGTGGTCGTTTTCTGACCCGGCATGGTAGTCGGCGCCTGTTGCCCGCCGGTCATGCCGTAGATGGCGTTATTAATGAATATAACGGTGAAGTTTTCGCCCCGGGCGGCCGCATGAACGGTTTCGGCCGTTCCGATGGCCGCTAAATCGCCGTCTCCCTGGTAGGTAAATACGGTTGTCCCGGGGCAACTCCGTTTCAGTCCCGTAGCCACGGCCGGGGCCCGGCCATGGGCGGCCTGGAGCGCATCGCAGTCAAAATATTCGTCCAGGAAAACAGCGCAGCCCACCGGCACCACCGCCACTGTTTTTTCCCTTAACCCCATTTCGTCGATTACCTCGGCCACCAATCTGTGAACAATACCGTGCCCGCACCCCGGGCAATAACGCATGGGGATTTTTGTCAAACTGGTCGGTTTCTTAAATATCATTTAAACAGCACACCTCTCCTATTGTGGCTTTATTTTTTAGCGCCGTTTTGATGGCCGCCAGAACTCCATCCCCGGTCGGCACTGTTCCGCCGGGACTGCCGTAAAAATAAATCTCAGCCTGGCCGTTGGAAAACATCAGGACATCTTCAACCATCTGCCCGGTATTCATTTCTACAGCCAGAAGCTTGCCGGTCTTTTTGGCATATTTGGATACTATTTCTTTTGGGAACGGCCACAATGTTATCGGCCGGATCAGGCCGATTTTCAGTCCCTCCTGCCGGCCTTTCATAATGGCGTCAACGGCCACCCGGGCCGAAGTGCCGTAGGCAACTATAATAATTTCAGCGTCTTCGGTATATCTTTCTTCAAATCTGACCTCATTGGCCTCTATTTCCTTGTATTTCTTATAAAGATGCCAATTGAGGCGCTCAAGAACATTTACATCCAGATGAAGCGTGTTAATTACCCTCCGGTCCCTGCCTTTGCATCCGGTCAGGACATAATCTTTGGGTGGAAGCTTATTTATATTAACCGTCTCAAACTCAAACTTCATGGGTTCCATCATCTGGCCTAACAACCCGTCAGCCAGTATCATACTGGGGTTCCGGTATTTTTCAGCCAGTTCATAGGCCAGTTTCGGGAAGTTGCCCATTTCATTAACGCAGTTCGGGGCCAGCACGATCACCCGGTAATCCCCGTGTCCGCCGCCGCGCGTCGCCTGCCAATAGTCGCATTGGCTGGGGGAAATATTGCCCAGCCCGGGTCCGCCCCGGACCACATTGGCATAAAAAATCGGGAGTTCGGCTGCCGCGCTGTATGATATGCCTTCCTGTTTCAGGCTTATTCCGCAACTGGAGGAGGATGTCATGGCCCTGGTCCCGCAGGCCGCCGCCCCGTAAATCATATTAATGGCGCTGACCTCGGATTCGGCTTGGATAAAAGTGCCGCCGACTTCAAACAGGCGCCACGATAAATATTCCGGAATCTCGTTTTGCGGGGTAATCGGGTAGCCGGAAAAAAACCGGCATCCGGCCCGAACGGCGCCTTCAGCCAGCGCTTCGTTTCCCTTCATTAATATCTTCTGGCCGATTTTATATTTTTCTGTGCTCATCGTTCACGAATTACCTCAATGGCTATTTCCGGGCAGATTTGGTAGCAGAGCGCGCAGCCGGTGCATTCTTCCTTCTTGATGCAATGGACCGGATGGAAACCGCTCTCGTTAAGATCGGCGGCTAGTTCCAGTATCTTTTTGGGACAAGCCCCGATGCAATAGCCGCAGGATTTGCAGAGTGATTTGTTAACGGATACTTCTATTTTCCGAGCCTCTTTTTTAGCGCGTAAGTTAGTCATGGCATCTAATACATTGTTGAATATCTGACGCAGTTTAAAGTAAGGGACCCATAAAGTCAAGAAAAACTTGTGAAATATTAGCAGGGAATTAAGATATAGCATTGACTATGCATAAGATTAATATTTACGACAGCCAGCCGGCGGTTCCGGTCCGGATAAACCCGGCGCGTTTAAAGAATATCCTTAAATATATCCTCAAGAAAGAATGCCAGCCGCCGGGGATATTCAACTTCATCTTCGTGGACAACCGGCAGATTCGCAGGTTGAACCGGGCATACCTGGGTATGCGCAATGTTACGGATGTCATTGCATTCCCGTTAGCGGATAACCGCGATAGCGTCAGGGGCGAGGTGGTGGTTTCGGTCGAGGAGGCAGCGCGCCAGAGCCGCAAGTTGGGCATCCCGCTAAACCGAGAAATCGCGCTCTATTGTATCCACGGATTACTGCATCTGATTGGTTATGATGATTTGAGCAAGTCCAGACGCATTAAGATGGAGCGGAAGCAGGCGGAATACCTGAAGATGGCCAATCCCTGAACACGGCGGCCGGATTATTTCTTATTCAGGTCGGCCCGGAGCGAATAGAGGAGTTCCCCGATATTCTTCTGGAGTTCTGTCAGTTTCTTGTCCAGCGCTTCGGTCTTGTCGCCGTTGATTTTCTTGCCGTAGATGCCCTTGATTTCCAAGGCCACCTTGCGCGAGTCGCCCACCTTGCCGATATGTTTCTTCCAGATATCGGCCAGGGTCGGTTTGAATCCGGCGATAAAGATATCTGATTTGCCGCAATAATCATCGCAGACGGACTCCTGGGACTGCCAGTCCTTGGCCGCGTCCGGTGAATCCTTGGCGGCATTGTAGGCTTCAACCGTGTCCTCAACCAGGGCATAGTAGAACCAATCCAGGTCCAGGAGCGTCTCCTTGGTCAGAAATACCCTGATATCTGATATCAGACGGGGTACCTGGCTGTTTATCGTAAATGTGAAATTGGCGTCTTTTTTCTTGTTTGCATCTATCACCGCGTCGCTGAACTGTTTCAATTGGGGCTGTAGGAGTCCGGTAAGTTTGTGGAGCGTCGAAAACGAATCGGTATAAAATGTGATATAACCCTGTTTGCGCATCAGAACGGCGATTTCCCGGTCAATTTCCGCGACTTTGACGGCGGCTTTCTTCTGCCATTGCTGGAAATCAACGTCGTCCGCCGGCGGTTTCTTTTCTTCCTTGCTCTTGTCGATAATCTTCTTTGCCTCTTTATAGATAGTATCCAGTTCGTCCACGTATTTTGAGGCGGTCTGGCATTCCTGTTTCATGAATTCCAGCCGTTCGGCCACCGTGCCGATCATCACGAATTTACTGGCGCTCAGGCGGTATTTGTCCTCGTTGGAGAAGGCCAGGGTTTTGTTCTTTTGGATGATCGAGGGCGTTACGGAAAGAAAATACCGTCCGGGCGGAAGGGTCAGATTGGGCGAAATCTTATCGCTGAATTTCTTGTCCTTTATCTCGGCGGACTCCTTGGCTACCTGGAGGTTCTTTTGGCCGGAAAGGTCTTCGACGATTGCGGCCAGCAGGAAATCCAGGACCGTGGCCGGCTTGAATCCGGACTTGGCGCTGAACGAGATGGAACTGGTAACCTTGCGCTCTCCGGTACCGTCGCGCGCCACCTTGACCTGGGTGATTTCCGGCGGTTCCATCGCGGCTTCCTTGGCCGGCGTCTGGCCGTAGATAAACAGGGACGAGAATACAATCGGGGCTATGTAGAGTAATCGCATTCAATATCTCCTTTACAGTTATGTTATAGCGCGATATTTCATTCTCTAATGTCATTCCCGCGTAGGCGGGAATCCAGACAGCCGTTTCCTGGATTCCTGCTTTCGCAGGAATGACAAGAAAGACGATGGCTTAGCATTTATTGCTCATACCTCCAACTGACTATCTTGGGCGTAGAGTAATAATAGAAAGTAATATCGTCAAATATTATCGTATCAATTGCCGCCTGGGTTCCTGTAATATTGGGTCTAAACTGCAGCGTGTAGCTCATCTGGTTGTTGCTGGGTTTCAGCGGTTCGCCGGTTGTGGTCGGAGAAACCGCGGCTCCATTGGTGTTCATGGTTAAGGTATTGCCGCTTAAATCAACGTTTACCTGTCCATTCGGCATAGTACCGTCAGGCGTGGGTGTGCCGTATACGGTCCAGTGGACCATAAAGACGTTGACCTGTTCCGGCGTTTCAGAGCCGGTGGTCCCGATGCCCTGTATTTTGTTAATGTCAATCACGCTTGAGGTGAAATTGGCATCATTACCGGTGTAATACCTGCCAACGTTAGTATAGATATTCTGGATGTTTGGAGGTACAGCTGCCGGTGGTCCAGACGGTGCCTCTCCGTTTCCACTTCCACCGGATCCTGAACCAGAGCCAGAGCCGGTTCCTGAGCCTGAACCAGAGCCGTTGCCCGGCGGTATTCCTCCTGGAGGTGTCTCCCCTCCCGGTGGTATTCCTCCTGGCGGTGTCCCCCCTCCCGGCGGTGGCGGCGTAGATGGGGGAGTCGGCGTGGATGGCGTAGGCGGCGTGGATGGCGTAGTCGGCGGTACTGGCGTAGTCGGCGGTGGCGGCGGAGTCGGTGTAGTAGGCGGAGCCGGGGGTGTCGGCGGTGTCGATGGCGGTGGCGGCATCGGCGGCGGTATCGGACCAGGAGGCGGCGGTGTAGACGGCGGCGCCGGCATACGATGCGGGCAGGCCGCCCAGATTATTTTCTCCTTGTTTATATAGGTTACCTTGGTATCCTTCAAACTGGCCAGTTTTACGCCTTCATCAAAGATAAATGCCGATTCACGGTTCGGCGATGAGGGAGCAGAACCGCTTCCGGGTCCGCTCCCTGAGCCACCGCCACCTGGAGCAGATGGGGTGATTTCCGGATTACCTGGAGGCCCACCAGGAGGGCCACCAGGCGTTTGTGTCAACTCAAAAATCATGACCTCATCAAAGGTGGCATCAGGCGAGCAATTTAATCTCGGTGCATCCGACGCCTCGCCTAATCTCAGGTTAGAAGTATAGTTGCCTATCAGGCCATTAGTCTGGTCCTGGAACGGTCCGCCTACCCAGGCATCTCCATTAATATACAGCTGGTCATAAGTTCCTTGCCAGGCTGGTGTAGTTCCGGTGTTGCTTGCGGGTCCAGAACCGGTTCCCGGAGTAGCCGGAGGCGGTGCAGCCGGTGGCGCCGGAGGCGGTGCAGCTGGTGGCGCCGGTGGAGCCGGTGGCGCCGGAGGAGGAGCTGGTGGCGCAGGAGGCGGGGCACCCGGTGGCGGGGCAACCGGTGGCGCAGGAGGCGGGGCAACCGGTGGCGCCGGAGGCGGTGCAGCCGGTGGCGCAGGAGGAGCCGGTGGCGCAGGAGGAGGAGCCGGTGGCGCCGGAGGAGGAGCCGGTGGCGCAGGGGGTGGGGCCGGTGGCGCAGCCGGTGGTGCCGGTGGCGGAACCGGAGGAGCCGGAGGCGGTGTCTGCGGCGGCATCGGTTGGCCCCGGCCCGGGCAGGCCGCCAGGTCAAATACCTCGCGCTGATAACTGCTCCCGTCCGGGAATACATATAACTTATTGTTCACCAGGGCATATTTGACATTGGTATCATATATGGAAGCTTCGCCACTTCCGGAACCACCAGTACCACCTGAAGCCGGGTCATTGACCCTTCTTACCCACATAACATGCATCCATTTTCCGGCCCGGAATTTGCTGGTGTTCCAGGGCGCCCCGGAGGATAACCCGTTGCAACTGTGGCCTGTTTCGACATGGTTGAGGCAGGGCGTGCCGGCTCCGGTAAACGGGATTGGGTTGTTGGTGCCGTAGCCGCCGGCCAGGAAACTGTTGCGGGACCACACGCCAGGTATTATTGCCCCTGGGGTTCGGGCAATGCTGTAGATGCCAAACGGAGCGCCATTGCCGCTGTTGGCAGCCGGGTTCATCCAGGAAAAATAGCATCTTATCTTCCCGGTTTCCTCGGGATAGAATTGCGGCTTAATCCACATTGATACCAGTATTCGCTGGTTGCTGTTAGGAAGTGGCCGCGGTGTAAAATCATATGCCGGAACCGACTTGCTGTCCGAATATACGCCGTCAACATAGAGGCGGCCGTCCAGGTCTGATAATTTTGCTTTCCCTTTTTCAGGCATTATTACGCCGGCCTTAGGCGGGTCACGCAATATTCCGAATCCTTTTACTTCCTCGCCGGTATTGGCGTTGATGCCGGTATCAAAACCGGCCCTGAATCTGAGGGGATTATTATCGATATCCTGTCGGGAGAATTCGGTGGTGGCCAGGGTGATATAGCCGTCATAATCGGCGTTAATGCCATAGTTATCTGTAGCGTTACGGGCGAGATTGATTCTTTCCGGCAGGATTTGGAGCGATAAATCATTGTTGGTGTCAGTGGCGCTGCTGATGATATTCGACCGGCTGGAAAGATCAGCCAGGAATTGCTCCTCGGTGGTCTCGCGGTAGATGTCAAAGAGTTTGACTACGGTCTTGATTTCCGACTGGGCCATAATCTTGTTGTTCTTGCTGAGCACCCGGCCCAGGGAGGTGATTTCATAATGGCCGGTCGGGTAGAAGGTGAATTCCGTGGTAAAATAGGTCAGGTCGGTCTTGTCCACCCGGAGCAGGCGGTTGTAATCCGGGTTAAAGTCGTTGAGATTGGTATTGGGATTGAAATTGGCCTTGAGCACATCGGCCTGCTCTTTGGTGAATGTCCCTGATTGTCCATATACTGTTGCGCCGATCAGGCCATCGCAGAAACTGTTAAATTGTTCCCAGCTCCTAAATGGGCCCTGGTTGGGGTCATTTACCCGGCGTATTATTCCGTCGGCGACCATTCCGGCTGCCTCCTTGCTTAACGCCGCTGTTTCCCTTAACCTGAAGGTGGTCAGCGGTGAGAATTGTGTGAATTGCTGTAATGCGGAATTTGCCGGCCAATCGTTATCACGCATGTAATTCTCATTCTGGTTTTTTTGGTCAATCGACTCAAGATAATATCCTTTAAGTCCCCGGATCAGGGCGACCATGACCGGCCTCAGGGCGGTATTGATATTGACCGGCGCCCGGCCATTCTTATTTCCCGTGGGGAAGGTAATGGCCTCGGTGATGCGCATCTCGCTCCATGATTCTATCTCGCCGCCTAAGACTGGCGCTACTCCGTTCCGTCCCAGCCGCTGTGATAACGGGGTCGGGCTGACCACGGTCTCATCGAGCCAAGAATAAAAGGAAATATAGGGTTCCAGTGTCTTGGTCTGGTCATCGGTTAGTTTAACCCGGGATTTAAGGTCGTCCATGGAGCTGTAGGCCCCTTTGCCGGCCTTTTCATCGTATATGTTGGTGCCGATATTCCGGCTCAAGCCGGGTATTTCCTCGGTCAGGTTCTCCAGGATAGTCTTGAGGTTTGGGTGGTCTTCCATATTGACAAAGAGCCGGCTGGACAGGTCGTCTATCTTGAGGGCGAAATAGTCGTCCTCCTTATTGTATTGGGAGGGTACCCGGCCGGACACGCCGACCTGGTAATTCTTACCCTTTTTAATCTCGATCATGTCTTTGGCGTCAAATAGAGGTTTGCCATCTTTATCCTTATCATCAATCCGGTTCTTCATCAAAGAGGGGCGCGGGGCGCGGTCCAGGGGGCAGTCAAAGGTCTGCAAGGTGCCGTCGCCGTTGGCGTCCTCTCCGTCATCTAATATGCCGTTTCCATTCAGGTCCTCGCCGTAATACCTGAGTTCGTCTATCTTATCAGGCGTCAGGTATGCCCGGGCCGTGGAGAGGGCGGCCTGGATGCCGCTCTGGGCCACCAGCTTGGCCTGGACATTATCCACGTAACTCTTTGAGGCGGACCGCTCAAAGGTGGTAATCATGGAAAAGAGCGTGCCCAATATGACCAGTAAGGTCAGGACGCCCAGGATGACAATCAGGATGATGCCTTTTTCATTATTGCGGGACAGGTTCTTTTTCATATAGTCCTCCTTATATACGGGGTTTTCAGGAATAACAACAGGGTTAAACAACCCCCTTTTATTCCCCCTTTGTTAAGGGGGACGGAGGGGGTTGTTACTCCGTTAAATACTGTTATTTATCAATTCTTACACACCAGCGGGGCTGAGGAATCCTCGGCGTAGAGCGTCTCGCCGTCCTTGCCCAGGGCATCGCCCATGGTGGTGGTCAACCGGACTTCTCCTTTGGCTACATATATTAATACCGAGGTCTTTATCTTAAGCGGCTCGACCTCTTCTTCCTTGACGCTGACCGAGAACTCGGTCCCGTGGACCAGGATGGTGCCGGCCGAGGTAATCAGCTGGAACGGCTGGCCGTGGTCTTTGGATACGGTGACGTGTAGCTTGCCGCTTTCCTTGAGGATGACCTGGCGGCCGGATTCATTGATGATCAGGTCGGAATCCGGCGAGGCGATGATGCTGGTTCCGTCCGCGGCGTATAAGCTTTGGGCGTCGCCGGCCGGCCCGGTCAACAGATAAAAGATTGATGCGGCCGCCAGCAGGACCGCCGCAACGCCGGACAGGGCCAGCACCAGCCGGTTTAATCTGGCCGGCTTGCGGCCGGCTGATAATTTCTCCAGCTGCGGCGTTGGGATCGGCAGCGCCTTGAACTCGTCGGAAATCATCCGGGCGAACGCCTGCTCCGATTCGTAATACGCGTGGCAGTCCGCGCAGCCCATGATGTGCTCACTCACCTCCACGGGCAGGGTGGATTTCCCGATGATGCTTTGTTCGATTTCGTTTCTAATCTCTGAACAGTTCATTTTAGTTTCTCCCTTAGAGCCCGGTAGGCCCGGGTCAGCCGGCTCGTCACCGAGCCCTCCGGTTCTTTTAAATGCCTGGCGATTTCCGCGCAGGTCATATCCTTATAAAATCTCAGTATCAGGACCAGCCGAAAATCCTCGGGCAGCGAATTCAGGACGTCCCGGAGCATTAACTTATCCGCCGATTGGGCGGATTTGTCGTCCGCCAGCTCGATGGTAATCGTTTGTTCCTTGACAATCTTGCGGCCCCGGTGCCGCTCTTTTATCAGCTGGCTGACCAGGCCGTAAAACCATACCGGGAACTTGTCTTTATCCTCCAGTTTTTCCAGGTACTTCTGAACCTTGACAAACGCCTCCTGGGTGATATCCTCTGATTCCGCGTGGTTCTTGGTCCACTGGTAACAAAGCTGGTAGGCCATCGGCCAGTACTTGGTCACCAGTTGGTTGAAAGAACCCGCGTCACCCTCCAGCGTTTTATCTATCAGGATAACATCGTCCGGATTTTTCACTGTTATTCTCTATATATATGAATGTTTGAGACACCCAAAAAACTGCATGGGGTTGAAAAATATTTTAACAACCCCCTTAATCCCCCTTTTTTAAGGGGGACTTAAATTTTCTTGTTACTTCCCGTTTCCTACTCCCCCTTAGTAGGGGGGCTTATTCCCCCTTAGCAAAGTGGGATACTTTATACTCCCCTTTAGTAGGGGGGATTATTCCCCTTTAGCAAAGTGGGATACTTTATACTCCCCTTTAGTAAAGGGGGCAGGGGGTTGTTACCCTTTTTCTTTAAAGGTTGTCAAGGGGTTGTTCTCAATCCATCCCCCAATCGCCCTCAAGACATTTTTTATATCCTTCTTTATTTCCAAATCATTAAATCTCAGTATTGTTAAACTGAGCGATTCCAGAAATCGTTGTCTCTTCATGTCGATATGGAACTTCCCTTCATGGCTTATTCCGTCAATCTCGATTATCAGATTAAGACTGCTGCAATAGAAATCCACAATATAATTACCTATTGGTTTTTGTCTTGAAAATTGATAACCATACATTCTGCGCGATTTTAGTTCGTTCCAGAGCAATACTTCGGCAAGCGTGCTGCTACTTCTTAGTTTTCTTGAGAGCGCTTTTAACTTAGGGTTGTAACAAATCTTCATAACAACCACCATTGTTAGGGGAGATTATAACCCCCTTTTTCCCCTTTTAATAAAGGGGACTACAACCCCCTTCGTCCCCCTTTGTTAAGGGGGAATTACGACTCTCTTACTCCCCCTTAGTAAAGGGGGCAGGGGGGTTGTTACTCATACCTCCCCATTCTCCCTATTATCCCGTGCCCGGCGCCGGTTATAATAGAAAAGAACTTCTTAAGCACGTCTTTTTCGTATAAAATAATCTTGAGCATCTGTCTGGCCAGATTGGCCATATCCCGGCTGACCCAGCCCGGCCGGGACAGGCAATGCCGTTTCCAGAGGACAATCCGGTTCCGGGTGCCGTAATATACCCGCAACGGGCTGTGATGGGTGATTAATATGTCCTGCCACAAAAACCGGTGCTGGGTTGATTGGCCGGCGGCGTGGTGCAGGATGGCCGATTGGGCTTCAATTATCCTGAATCCGCGGGATAAACAGCGCAGGCAGAATTCCACATCCACGAAGTCAATGAAGAAATCCTCGCTGAACAGCCCGACCTTTGGGAAGATGCGGGCCGGGAGCAGGTTCCCGGAGGTCATGGTCGCCTCGATTTCCACAAACGGTTGGGCCGGGTCGGTCCGGCAATTCCCGAAAGACAGGTGCTTGCCGGTGACCGGATTGCAATAGACCGGTGAAATGACGGCCACCGCATCCTTGTAATCGCATGATTGGTAAGCGGCCAGCATGGTGTTGATGAATCCGGGTGTGACCCGGCTGTCCTGGTCAAAGGTGGCAATCCAGTCGCAGCCGGCCTCCAGGGCGTATCTGATTCCGATATTCAGGGCCGCGGCGATTCCCAGATTGGCGCGGTTATAAATCACCTGCACGTCTTCTGTTTTACCGGCCGCGTCCAGCAGGTTGCGCGATGCGCCGGACGAGCCGTTGTCCACGATGATTACCCGGCCCACCTGCTCCTTCAGGGCCGTTATGTTGGCGGGCAGGTAATCGCCCGGATTATACGCCACAATTATTGCGCAGACGCTTTTCATAAGATGGAATCGTAATATATTAGCCGAAGGAAGTCCCCCTTATTAAAGGGGGTCGGGGGGTTGTTATCACTACTGGATCCTATTATAAAATCCCGTAAGGGACAACCCCCTTCATCCCCCTTTCGTAAGGGGGACTTCAGGCGGCCAAATAACTAACTTCATAAAAGTGCCGGCGCATCAGGCCGGCCTTTCCTTCCTGAGTTTCCTGAGCCGGAGCATGGCCCGGACGGTTTTGACCAGCACGCCCTTGAATTGGGTCGCGCCGACGTAAATCATCCGCCACGGATGCCGGAGATTGTCCTTGATAAAATAATACAGGTTTATCGGCAGGATGACCTTGAACCGGGCGATGAGATAGAGTTCTTCGAACTTAGATTTGGGCATATCGGCGTAATTTATCTGTGGCGTTTCCGGGTCGCCGATGCTGTCCCAGTCCAGAATCTGTTTGCCCTCGGCCTTGAGTTGGTTGTAGACGGCCGAGCCGGGCAGGGGCATAAAGAGATTGAACCCGATATTATGGGGCTTGGTCTTCTTAAGGAAATCTATGGTCTGGCGGAAATCGTCCTCTCTCTCTCCGGGATAACCGGCGATGATATTGCCCTGGAAACGCAGTCCGACCTCCTTGGTCAGCTTGACGGCCGCCAGATTCTTGGCCACCGTGGTCTTTTTGTTCATCAAATCCAGTATCCGCTGCGAGCCGGATTCAAATCCGTATTCCACGTGGACGCATCCGGCTTCCTTCATCAGTTCCAGATATTCCTTATCAACGATACTGGTGCTCAACTGGGCCATCCACTTGATTTTCTTATTGATGCCCCTGGCGATGAACAGGGACAGCACCTCCTTGGCCCGTTTCTTATTGGCCAGGAACATATCCTCGGCAAAATAGAGCGCCTCGATGGAATACTCGGAAATCAGGTGCTCGATTTCGCTGGCCACCCTTTGGGGCGAATGGTATCTGACCTTGCCGCTGAAGCTGATCGGACCGGCGCAGTAGTGGCAGCGGAACGGGCATCCGCGCGCGGTAAAGATGTGGGTGGTGCGCAGGCTCAGGTTTCGGCTGGTGAACCGGCTCGGCCGTAAGTATGATGACATCTTGAGCAGGTGCCGGGCCGGCAAAGGCAGGTCATCCAGGTTTTCGATTAACTCCCGGTCCGGGTTTGAGACGATTTCCCGGTTCGCATCCCGGTAGTTGATGCCGGCGACCTCAGGCAGTGCGCGTCCGTTGGCCAGTTCCAGCATGGTATTCTCGCCCTCGCCGCGCGCCAGGATATCTATGGACGGGCATTTCTCCAGGGTCAGGATGGGCTCGCCGATGCAGTGCGGCCCGCCGATGGCCGTGGTCGTGCCCGGGAATTCCTTCTTGACCATGGTGGCCATGTAACTGGCGTCGCTGACATTGGGCGTGGTCACGCTGAAACCCACGATGCCCGGCTTGAACGAGGCGATTAAATCCAGGGTGTCCTTATCGGTCTTTTGGAAGTCCAGGTGGTTCTCTTTCAGGAGCAGGTCCCGGTCGATAATCAGGGCCTTGTGCCCGTGCTTTTCCAGGACCGCGGCAATATAGGCCAGCCCGAGCGGCGGCCAGAACTGCTTGTTCTCATCGACCTTGCTTCTCTTGGCGGACACCAGCGGATATATCAGGCAGACATTCATTGTTCCGATTCCTTCAACTATTTAGTTGGTAAGCCCCGGGTTATTTTTACAGTATAGGAAATTATACCCTACGGGCACAAGTAAAAATGCAACCACGAATTAACACAAATATACACGAAAAATACCAGATATAAAATCCCAATTATTAGTGTTCGCTATCTCTACGGGACTCTTATTAATGAGAACACCGTTAGGGGTCGCGTTCATTTCGTGGTCATTCGTGTCCATTCGTGGTTGCGAAGTTTTTCTGATATTTTCCCAATGGTTCAAGTTTTAATCCTGCGCCATAACGACTGCAGTCCGGATTTCTGCCAGAGGTATCTTATCCCGATTGAGGTCAGCGCGGCCTTGATTGACCGGTTAATCCGCTGCAGCAATAAAGGGGCCGAGGCGCTCCAGGTGCCGGTAGTGGAATAAATCCGCCTGACATCCCGGTGTTTATCAAGCACCTTGGCCAGGGTCCGGAAATAAGACGCGGACAGCACGCCGATGGATTTATGCCAGATGAACATCGGGATGACATAGGCGTCGAATCCCGATTTCCGGGCGGACAGGCAATAATCCACGGCATACAGGTGCCAGTCGTCGCAGATGGTTTCGTCGAACCGGAGTTTGTTGAATACCGGCCTCGGGACGATAATCAGGCATTCATCGAGCGTCTGGACCTTCTGTGGGGCGGTGATATCGGTGAATCCGATACCGCGGCTGGGCGGGATGCCGTGCTTGATATTGGTCCAGACAAACCCTTTCCCGTCGGCTACCCCGGCCAGGCCGGCGATTGCGGTCTCCGGCAGTGAGCGGGCTATCTTTTCCGCCTCGGCCAGCCAGGTGTTTGACGACAGGTCCACATCCTGGTGGACGAACATCAGGTATTCACCGGTTGCCTGGCTTGCCCCGTGATTCAGGGCCGCGGCCGCGGACCTGAACCGGTTGCCTGTATTGTCAATGGCGATTAGCTCGTATTGGGCGGTCTGGTTCCGCAGATTCTTCATCAGTCCGTCGTCCAGGATTTGCTTATTGTTGTAAACGCAGATAATGGAAATCATAATATTATCAGGCAGTAAAGCATATTTCCGGCGCAGTTCAATAATATTCGGTCATATATGTCAAGGCTTATATCCTGAACCGGGACCAATACTCGTATTCCCCGGCTGGCAGTTCGCCGTAGTCCAGCTGGCTGATGGAAACAGCCGGATGCCCGTCCTTGGTCACCACCTTGCGGAAATGCACGTCATAAAAGGCAATCCGGCCCAGCGGGGCAGTGTGCCGGACGCCCTTGCCAAGCAAGGTCAGCAGTCCCTGCATATAGTTGTAGTCCTCCTTGGAGCCGACCCAGCCCTGGTACGCCTCTTCCTGGATGTAATACTTGGTTTTATCCTTGCGGTATTTATCCAGCACCTCAGGCCGGAAGGAGATGCTCTCTTCGGTTGCGATTGTGCCGTAGCGGTTCAGGCGCGAGGTGAAATATTTCTGGAGGTCTTCGGGCCTGAAACGCCACTGGCCGCCGATTTTCGAGGCCGATAACGACCCGGCGGCAATCAGCCGGTAAATCGTCCGGCGGCTCAGGCCCAGGTAACCAATCACCTCTTTTAGAGACATCAGATAGACCAGGTCTTTGTTCTGTTGGCCGGAGATTTTGTCCAGCAGGAGCCGGCACCATAACGGCTCCTTATTTATTTTCTTGTGGAGATGTTGGGCTGTGTTGCGGTGGAGATTTAGTTTATGCGCCGCTTCTGTCGCGGTCAGGTGCAGCTCCAGGAAATAATATATGGCTGCAAGCCACTGGCTTAGAGACAGGCGGCTGTCCTGGAGAACCGTGCCGGTAAAATCGCTCCACCAGATGTTGCACTTGTCGCAGTGATAGCGAAAGTTTTTACTGCTGGTATAAATCTTGTTCTGTACCCGGTGACATTTGATGCATCGGATGCCATTGGGCCAGCGAAAGGCGTGGAAGATTCTCTGGCAATCCTTGTCGCTCAATCCTGATATGACCAATCCAAAATCTGACATATTTTAGCACAGATGACGGCAGTGAAAATATACCCGTCCTGCTGACATCTGTGCGCATTTTACCAAAAACGCAAGATTAGTCAAGTAGTTTTTGCCATTATCTGTGCATTTTGTAATTTTATAACTAAATAGTTTACTTGATGTTGTATCTGTCGAACTGTTATCTGTGCATAAATATGACAGGATATGTCAAAATATGGTGATAGGGGGGTATGCCACCTCCCCCCGGGGTTACCTACACCTCCACTACCCTTGTATCACAGATCCGGTACCCTTGTATCACAGGCCCGGTATCCTTGTGTCACAGGCCTGGTACCTTTGTGTCATAGACCCGGTACCCTTGTGTCACAGACCCGGTACCCTTGTATCACAGACCCGGTACCCTTGTGTCACAGACCCGGTACCCTTGTATCACAGGCCCGGTACCCTTGTGTCGCAGGCCCGGTACCCTTGTGTCGCAGGCCCGGTACCCTTGTGTCGCAGGCCCGGTACCCTTGTGTCACAGGCCCGGTACCCTTGTGTCACAGGCCCGGTACCCTTGTGCCACAGGCCCGGTACCCTTGTGCCACAGACCCGGTACCCTTGTATCACAGGCCCGGTATCCTTGTGTCACAGATCAGGTACCCTTGTATCACAGACCCGGTATCCTTGTGTCATAGGCCTGCTGTCTATGATATATACCTCCATTGGATAGAATAGATGAAATGTGCGACGTCGTACATTAGAGCCAGTTATCCCGCAGGGAGTTACTGGCTCTTATCCCGACAGTTTTTGTCGGGGTTAAGATTCTGTTAGGAATGTTGGACGTCAAACAACCTATTTATAATAATTCAGTATGTTGTTACTGAAACTATCGCCCAGAGGCAGCATAATCCGCTTGAATATCCCCGGCACTGCGGACGTAGTTGTGGACTTTAGCATCGTATATGAATCCTCTGAATGGCAAGTCGTTACGGTAGCCAATACGAAATGGCTTACTGTTTAAAATAGTAGCATTCAGGTTATTTTGCTGGATGTTAAAAGACCGCAGGGTGCCGTCAATGTATATTTTGACACCGGTTGCGTTGCCAGACCCATCATAAGTGGCAACTACATGATGCCAGGCGTTGTCTATTAAATTGGCATCGGCGTATCCTTCAATCCCATTTATGCCGCTGCCGGTATTTAAAATCTGAAAGTTTAGTTTACCGTCGTTTCTGACAAACATAGAATAGCCGCGGTAATTATTTGAAGTGTCCTGTTTTGAAAATACGTTCTGCCAGGCGGCATAATCAGTCTTGATCCATGCTCCCAGGGAGAACGATTCCGTTCTTTCAAAGCCCAAAACATTGCCAAAATCCACATAGTCATTCACCCCATCAAAGTATAGCGCGCTGTCGGACCAGGTGGCGCCATAGACCGTGCCGTTATTAGTGCCGGAAGAATCAGTGGCGGTAATTCCTGACGTCTCATCAAATTTCCACCAGCTATTAGTGTTATCCGGGGCGCTGCTGCCTGAATCATTTGGTTTGGCGCATCCGTTTTGGGCTGAGATGCTGAATGATAACATCGCTAATAATAAGAGGACCGCTACTATTAAGTAATGTCTTTTACTCATACTGATTGCTCCTTTCGGAATTATTATCACAAGATGCTCATCTTACAGGCAGTTTTAAACTGTAATAAATATAACCATTAGTCCTGGTTTGTCAAGTTAAATCTGATAAAAACCTGGTGTTTTACCTATGGGCGAGAATATCCTGATAAAGCCTTATAATCTCATCCGTGTGGGCTTTTATGGTCTTCCAGGGCTGGATGTTCTTCTGCATCTCGGCAATCAGAGCCGGGTTCTGGATAAACAGGTCCATCTTTGCGGCCAGTTGCTGGGCATCTCCGGGCTGGGCCAGGAATCCGTTTTCTCCATCCTTTAGCCAGTCCGGAATCCCGCCGATTCTGCTGCCGATGACCGGGAGCCGGGCGGTCAGGAATTCCACGCCGACCAGGCCGAACATCTCTTCCCAGATGGATGGCATCAGCCCGACGTCTATCTCGTGGAGCATCTGATTCAACGGCGTCGGGCCGTAGGACCTTCTCAGTTCTATATTGAGTTTGTCGCTTAACCGGCCCGGTTGGCCCGGGTGGTAGATAATCAGTTTGGCCTTGGACTGGTCAAGTTTTGAGAACGCCTCTATTAATACGTTGTATCCCTTATGTGCCCACTTGCCGCCCAGGTATCCGAAGACCACCGGGTAATTACTGTGGCGCAACGGCTTGGGCGTGATGGTCTCGATGCTCTTGGCCGAGTGCGAAATGACCCGGGTCTTGGCCTTTGAGACGCCGTAATTGTTGAAAATCTCGGCTGAACGGCGGGTGGAACAGTGGACCACATCCAGTTTATTCAATTGCTCAACAAAGAACCTTCGGCGGTTGAGAAACTGTTGGGCGTTATACGGGTTGGTATGCGGCTGGGGTAGGGCATTTCCCTGGGTGTCTTTGCCGGCAACTGCCTTTTTCATCAGGCGGTAGGCGTTAATTATGGGCTTGGGAATAATCGGAGCCAGCGCCCATTTTAACCTGTTTTTGTATGATGAGTCAGACAGGGGCCGGTTGGCCAGGCATTCCACGCAGTCAGCGCCGTTATGGAAATCAGTGCAGATGTCTTTTTCCCTGAACATCAGGTCCCGTTGGGGGCAGAGGTCGTAATAGTTGTGCATCGATTTGATAACCGGTATCCGGCTTTTGGCGATTAGGTCGATAACAGACGCCGGGTGCAGTTGGAGTTCGTGGATATGGATGATATCGGGCCTTTCCTGGGCCAATACTTGGGCGGTGAGTTCTTCAATCGCGGGCTCGGAGCATTGGATATCCGGATTAACCAGGTATCCGGCCGGGGCCAGGGGCGGATTATAAATCTCTATGATTTTGGTGGCGCTTTTGCGCCAGGTTTTCAGGGATGGTTTTTGGCTCAGGGAATATCGCGGTATGACAAAGAAGGCCGTGGTATCCCAGCCCTGGGCGCTGACTGCCTCCATTATGGATTCCTGGTAATTGATGGCGCCGCCTTTGCTGAAGGGCGAAAGCCCGAAACCGATGTATAAAACCTTGGGCATATTATTATGTTATCCTTTGATGTTTACTCCGCCCGTGTCATTGCGAGGGAGTCCCCGCCGTTGGCGGGGATAAATTCCACTGGGGCTCTTTATACTCCCCCTTATTAAAGGGGGGCGGGGGGTTATTATTCTTTCACCGTATTCTACAATAATATCCCGTATGGGACAACCCCCTTTATCCCCCTTTTTTAAGGGGGACTTCACTCCGCTAAATAATTACTCGTTTTCTGATACCGGATTTACCGTTACCATATAATTTCAACTCGAAGACCGAGGTGTTGGGCACATCAATCTTCTTGTAATCATTAAGATGCCTGTGGGTAAAGTATAGGATGAGGCACCTGATTATGGCCACATGGGTGAGCGCGATGATTTTTCCGCCCGGATGCGCCCGGGCCAGTTTTCTGATTAGTTTAACAGCCCGGTTCTGGACCCGGCTGATGGTCTCCCGGCCTGGCATCCGCAGTTCGGCCGGCCGGGTGTTCCAGAGCGCGAATTCCTTGGGGAACTGCCGGGCGATGGCCAGCTCTGACATGCCTTGCCAGATGCCCAGTCCCATTTCCCGTAAATCCTTTTCTATGATTATCTTGGTGTGGAGTCGGGCACTTATCAGCCGGGCGGTCTGTTTTGCCCGGGCTATCGGGCTGGTATAGATGGTTGAGATGCATTTACTTGCCAGTTTCATCCCCAGCGCTTTTGCCTGCCTTACGCCGTCCGCATCCAGGCCCTCTTTACTGGCGCCCATATAGATTTTGGCCTTGTTGGATTTGGTCACCCCGTGGCGGACTAAATAAATAGTCGGGTAATCCATCATAGTTTATTCCTGAAATATACGGCGATGGCATGGGCCAGGATTAAATGAACGTCCTCGGTTTGTTCGTAATTCTTGTTGGCCACCACGATGTATTCCTTGGATATATTCCGGGCCTTGCCGCCGTCGAATCCGAGCAGGGAAACGGTGGTGGCGCCCCGGGAATTGGCGTATTCGATGGCCCGGAGGATGTTCGGGGAATTACCCGATGCGCTGATGCAGATGACGATGTCGTCTTTCTGGACCAGGTTCATCAGCTGCTCGGCGAATATTTTGTCGTAGCCCAGGTCGTTGGCCAGGGCGGTTATCAGGGGCGTATTGTCGTTCAGGCTGATTATCCGGAACCTGGGTTTGCCGGCCTTGACCGAGCCCTTGCCCAGGTCGCAGACGAAATGGGAAGCGGTGGCGGCGCTGCCGCCGTTGCCCATGACGAATATCTGCTTGTTGTTGAGATAGGCCTGGTAAATCAGCTCGGAGATGGCGGTGATTTTGTCCGCCGGGATTTCATCCAGGCTTTTCCTCAGGCCGGCCAGGTAGTTGGCGAAGAAGTTGTCGTTTTTATTGCTCATGGTTTTCTCCTCCTATTACGGTGGTTACGCCTTTAGTATCGAATTTGAAATCGAGTATGCGCAGTCCGCCATGTTTCATGGCGTTCTGGAATTCCTTTTCCCGGCCCTGGGCGCAATAGAACAGGAAATAGCCGCTGCCGCCGGCGCCGGTCAGCTTGCCGCCCAGCGCGCCGTGCTCCAGGGCCAGTGCGTATATTTTCTCCAAATGCTCGTTGGAGATGTTGGCGTTCATCTTCTTCTTGTCCGACCAGCCCTTGTTCAGGAGCAGGCCGAATTGGTCCAAGTCGCCTTTGACCAATAGTTCTTTCATTTTATAGGCGTTGGCTTTTATGGCGGTCATCGATTCTATGACCTTGGGGTTTTCGGCCTTGGCCTGGGCGTCCTGCTGGCTGAGGATGACGGCCGCGGCCCGGGTCTGGCCGGTAAAGACCAGGAACAAGCCCTTTTCCAGCCGGTCTTTTATGGCCGGCTTGATGGACAGCGGTTCGACCTTGACGCCGTCTTTACTGAACTCGAACAGATTGAATCCGCCGAAACTGGAGGCGTATTCGTCCTGCTTGCCGATGGGCATCTTGAGGATTTCCTTCTGGACGTAATAGGCCTGCTCGGCGATTTGCTGCTTGTCAATCTTTTTATTCAGGAAGGCGGCGCATAATTGGGTCATATTGACGGCCACGGCGCCGGACGAGCCCAGGCCGCTGCCGGGCGGGACCTCCGAGGCCATAAACAGGTCGAACCCGGCCTGGATGTCAAAATGCTTCATGACCGCATTGGGGATGTCAAATCCCTCCCCGAATTTAAGGTTGTAGAAATCATCGACCGTCAGGGTGGACTGCAGGTCCGAGGAAATCATCTGGATTTTGCCGTCCTCCCTGAGGTTAAATACGCTGTAGAAGTATTTGTTGATGGTGGTGCTGACCACGGCGCCGCCGTGCTTAAGATAGAAGGCGTCCATGTCCGTGCCGCCGCCGGCAAAACTGATTCGAACCGGTGCTTTGGTGATAATCATGTCTTTTCTCCGTTGTAAATAAGGTTTTTATATAGTGCCTGGTTTTGGGCCAGGAACCGCCTGAAGTTCCTGATTCCGGTAAAGGTCCCGATGTCGTAGAACCGGTTTTTGCAGATGTAGCCCTTGAGCTGCCGTTGTTTTATCAGCCGGGGGAAGATATCGATTTCCAGCGAGACTTTTTCCCTTTTCGGGAACAGGCCCAATATCTTTTTCTTCAGCACCAGCACGCCGGATTCGACGTACTGCAAATCCCGGCCGGGCGATATCTTGTCGTATCTGGTTATGGCGCGACCGGCATCGAGGGCGATGTTGTTTTTGACTTTGGTATTATCTTTGTTGTCATAAACGGCAATCAGGCCGGATTTTCCGTATGCCCGGAATTTCGCCTGCAGGCCGGAATAGTTTACGGGTAGGAAGGAATCGCCGTAAAGCAGGATGAAACTGTTCTGCAGGAGGCGGCGGGCCTTTTTCAGTCCGCCTCCGGTGCCCAGCGGCTTGTTCTCCGAGGAATACCTGATATTCAGTCCGTATTTCCGGCCGGTGCCGAAATATTCCTTTATCTGATGGCCCAGATGCCCGATGCAGAGCAGGATATCCGTAATTTTGTACTTCTTGAGGTACATGAGCTGGTAATACAAGTAGGGTTTACCGGCTATTTCCACCATCGGCTTGGGGATGGTCAGGGTCAACGGCCTCAATCGCGTTCCCAATCCGCCGGCTAATATGACTGCTTGCATATCTTTGTTTTTCCTTTGACTTTAGGCGCCTCCATTATCAGCGGGGCGCTTAAGTAATTTCTGCTTCCTTCTTTTGGATCTCAAGCCCAGGACCATCTTTATAAAAGGCGGGAACCAGTTCTCGAAACTCCATCCGGTGGCCCAGGCATTGGAGCAGCCGCGGCAGTTGTCGACCACGGCCCGGGCTTTCTTGGCCTGTTGACCGGTCCAGAATTTATCGGGCGTCAGGGACCTGATATTCCCGGCGCAGACATGGCTGTAACCCAGGCAGGGAGCGATATCGCCGTTGCATTTCAGCAGGAAGAATTTGCGCATCCCGGCGCACTGGTATTTTAATTTGTGCGTCAGCGCCGTCAGGAGCATTTCATTATGGAAGGAGGGCGGCAATTCCTTGATTTCGCTGATTAAGCCGCGGTTGTCCGATTGCTGGTAGTTTTCAATCTTATCGCCTTTTTCCGCGTCAATATTGTGATAGAAGGTGAATTGTTCATAGAGCTGGGTCAGGCAGTTCACCTTTACCCCCCGGGCGTATTCCAGGACTCCTTTGAGCGTCCCGGCGGTCAGGCTGGACAGGGTATGGCCGGCCACGACGATGCCCATTTTCTCTTTGTATTGCTCTTTTAATTTGAGGCATTCCTTAATCAGGTAATCGGCTTTCTGGAAATTGCCTTTTACGCCCCGGATGGCGTCGTGCTGCTCGCCCACCGCGTCGAGCGATATCCCGACCGACAGGCAGATGCCGTTATTGATGGCGTCCTTGATGGTTTCCAGCGCCTTGTCCGGCAGCAGGGCATTGGTGCTGAGCGTGATTTTGGCCTGCGGCAGGGCCTTATGGATGGCCCGGATGACTTCTTTTATGTCGTGGCGCGTCATGGCCTCGCCGCCGGTGACCAGGACGATTTTTACGTTCCGGAAAAACGGGGTGGAGAATATCCGCTCGATTTCCTCGGGCTGGAGCATGTCTTTGGTCGGCTTATTCTGCCAGATGTTGCAATGATGGCACCGGGAATTGCAGGCGTCAGTGACTTCATAAACGATGTAATCCGGCCGGGGGATTTTGCCGATGGCCCTGGAAAGCAGGTTGCCAGCCGAGCTCCTGAGTATCCGGGCCGCGTAGGAAAAATACCGCATCATATTAACCGCCTTTCAGTTGTCTTATTTTTTCTCTTAGTTTCCAGAGCAGGGCCCTGGTGGGTGAATAATTTTCGGCCAGGCGGTCCGGCAGTTTATCGGCCGGTGCCGTGGTTTTCCGCAGGATGAAGACCAGATCCGCATCGCCCTGGCGGTAATAGTGGTCAACCAGCGTAAATGTGGCGCCTAATTTATGCCCGGCGTAATTGAGCAGTGCCAATATGCTTTCCGCCACCCAGACATGGAAGTGGATGGTGTATTTTTTCTCGACCAGTTCGGCCAGCTCGATGCGGGCCGGGGCCGGACGTTTCAGCTCGACCAGCCTGAACCATTCCTCATAATGCGAGATATCATCTGTTTCTTTGGCGCCTTTTCGGAAGTCTTCTATCACGTGCGCCAGGGGCGTGACCGGCCGCTCAACGTCAAAGGTGAACCGCTTGTCCGGTATGCCCAGATAGAGTATGCCGCCGGGTTTCAATACCCGGTGGAATTCCTTCAGCGCCTTGAGCGGATTGGGCAGGTGCTCGAGCACGTGGCTGAAGATGACGAAATCGACACTGTTATCTGCCAGCATATGCAGGTCCTGGGCGTTGCCGACGATGTCCGGCTGTCTGATTTTGCGGCCGGAAACGGCCTTATTGTATGATTTGAGGGTTTCTTCATCCTGATAGTCCACATACCGGACGCGGCATTGTTGGCGGTTGACCTCCAGCGGCTTATCCAGGGCGCCGATTTCTATGCCTTGGCCGGCTAAGTGCTTTGTCAGGTCGTGCTTATTGAAAAGAGTCAGGCCGGAATCCTGTTTCTTTAAGTCCTTAACGCAGAATAACTGAAAGGCGATATAAGGCAGATGGCGGATAATTGGGAGCGTTATTCTTAACATGAATTCGCCCACTGAATTTTTGTATCTGTGATGCGGGTGGAAAACCTTGCATCCGCCCAGGCCATAAACCGCAAATCCCAGGTTTTTCAGCTCGTTAACCCCCCAGCCTGAGATGTGCTTTTCGTCCGGATTGTCTTCCGGGCCCGGCGGCAGCAGGAGTAGCCCGTTGGGCGTGGTGAGAACTATTTTATCTTTGGATACGCGCTCCATCTCCCCGATCATCATTAGCCCGTCCTGCTTGTTTAAGTGCTCGAGCACTTCCACGGATACGACGCTGTCGAATGACTTGGCGCGGAAGGGCATCCGGCGGATGTCGCCCTGGACATAGGCGTTATGAATGGATTTGGCCCGGCTTTTTAATATGTAGGGCTTGTAAAACTCTATGCCGACCAGGCAAAGGTCGGTGTCCTTATTGATGCCGCGGATGGACGAAAGGCGTCCGGACCCGGCATCGAGAATGATACGGCTGCCGCGCACCTGCTCCTTTATTAACGAGAGCAATGGCTTGGCCAATAGTTTTCTGAAGTAATCCAGATTGACTTTTAACATATTGTTATCTGCTGAACTTTATTGCTAATCGCTGAATGACGGGAAGTCTATCTTTCAAGTAATAAATTTGGTGCTCGGTTAAGGATATTTGCTACCTCGCAAAATTTTTCGATTTTCTCTATCGGCTCCAGCGATTGTTTCTTTTCGTCGATAAATTGTATTTTAAACCCGTATTTTCTTAGTTTATGTAATAACTTTACAGGGTCCGTTCCCAGATTTTTAAGCGCGTATGGCCAAAATTCTATAAGAATTTTCGGATTGCTGTTTGTTAATATCTTGTTAGCCCCATCTAATGCAAGTTCTTCCGCTCCTTCAATATTTATTTTTAGAATGTCTATCCTTGTGTTTTTTATCACGTTCATATAATATTCGTCTAGAGTTACCGCTTCTACTTCAACGGAATTAATCTGATCATCCAAGTTTTTCAAGGAATTTAAGCGAGTGTTCATGGAAAATGAATGTCCTGCCATTTCGGCATCGCTAACATAGAGTTTAAGTTTTTCCTGCTTATTAGAAAGTGCTTTCTGAAGAGGAACCACATTTAGATAGCCGCTTGCCCTGATATTTTTGCAGAGGAGTTTATAATTGTTTGGGGCAGGCTCAAATGCGTATACAATACCGTTCTTACCCACTAGCCTAGCAGCGATTAAGGTATAATATCCGATGTTTGCCCCGATATCGGCTATAACCATACCCTTTTTGACTATCTGCGTGAAAACCTTTATTTTATATTGTTCCACTTGCAAGGTACCATAGCGTAGCAACATTGGAATAAAACCTATGTCAGCAGTATTTACATACATCTTGTTTTTAAAACCATTAATATTAATTAAAAGAATACATCTAGGGTTAAGCTTGGAATATACGCAGTTATAGAATCTGCCGGCTCCAGGAATTTTTCCCAGTCCGGTTACGCTAATGAGCCGCCAACTTTTTATGAAAAGCAGGAATAGTAATTTACGCATCGTCTATTTCCTTGTCAGGTTTTGTGATTAGATTTTTTTCATTACTTGCTTCTTCCGTTGATTTGTTGCGCAATGTTTTCACTACGGAATTTCAGTATTAAAGGTTTTAAAAACGATAATTTATCTTTGAGTAATGTCATGTCAATGTTATCTAAAGGTTTCAGATAGGATAGCACCGTTAAATAAACAGCGAAAAACATCAACGCGTTGATAACTAAAATAATTAAGCTTGCAATTCGCGTATGTTCAAATAAAACACCTTGAAATATGCTCGTTAACCTCCAAAGGGGTAGCCCAATGCAGATACATATAATGGTAGTTTTCAGAATGGTTATCTTTATGAAATGCCAAACAGGTAAATGAAGTAGCTGCTGGAATTTTATAAAAATATATATGGCCGCTATAAACAAGCTGAGAGATGTGCCTATTGCAACACCCATAAAGCCGAATTGAACAATAAAGATGATACTTAACGGGATATTCAGGATTGCTACAAGTAATCCTGCTTTCATTTCAAATTCTGGTTTCGCAATTGCTTGCACGATCACCGCCCTCATTCCGGATAAAACCGCGAATAACCAACCCACGCAAAGGACTTGAATAATCCCGGTAGATTTTTCATAACCTGGTCCCATCCAGGCCATCATTATGTGGTGGGCAGAGATAATGATAAAGGTAAATAAAGGGATTGCTATCAGCCCTAGGTATTTTGTCCCTCGGGTGTAACCTTCAATTAGTTTTTCTCTTTCGCCTCTGGCATCTATTTCTGAAAAGGCTGGTATTAAAGCAGTAAGAAATAAAAGAACAAGCGACTTGGCTTTCTCCACTATGGTGCTTCCTAGTTGGAAGTAAGCCACTAGTCCGATTGATAGAAAATAAGTAATTAACAGTTTATCAATTTGAACGGATGTTATTGAAGAAATCTTCGCGATTTGTAATTTATACCCAAACCCGAATAGTTTCTTGAACATTTCTTTAGTGAGTAAGAAAGGGTTGAGTCGTAATTCTGGCAGTATTTTGAAGGCAATGACGATATTGACAATACTGCTTATTATTAGGATGAGTGCATTATTGACCATTAGTCCGGGTAATCCATACCCTAATTTCAGAAAAATGATTGTTCCGATAACCTGAGGGACAGAGATAGCAATCGCCACTTTATTGGAGATATCCATTCGTTGTAACCCGCCTTGAATTGCCCCGAATGAACTGAAGGCGTTAAAAATACAAAAGATGATAATACCCAGCGAAAACGCAAATCGTGCCTCGCCATATAATTCTACAGGGATACTAAGTAAACGTAAAATAGGGTTAATGAGCACGAAGCCAATGCTGATAATAATAACCGCAAAGATACAATAAAAGGTAACCCCGGTGTTTATAATCTGATTTATTTTCACATAATCTTTTTTTGTATAGAATTCGGAGATATATTTGACGAAGGATGTGCTAATCCCGAAATCTAATAAGCCGAAATAACCCGTTAGTATACCGACTACTGCCCAGATACCAAATCTGTCCACTCCGATATGCTTGATGATATATGGGGTCAGGAATATTGCAATTAATATTCCCCATCCATTTCCGATAATATTAAAGATAGTATTGCGAACTATTTTATGCGACAGGGTTTTTTCTTCCATAAGTTGATATCTAAACCGTAATCGTCAGATTGTCTGACGCTTCAATTACATTAGAGAATGTTTCTTTGGCCTGGCGCCGGGCGGTCCGGCGGTCCTTTAACGCCGGATATATGGCCGCGTCAAAATGGGTCAGGATGAGTTTCCTGGCCTTGGCTTCTTTGGCTAATTTTGCGGCCCGGTCCGGATTCAGGTGCGGCCATTGGGGTAATTCCTGCCCCCGCTTGAACGCGCATTCGGTAATGAGCAGGTCGGCACTCCTGGCCAATTTGACGGCATTGGCGCAATAGCCGGTATCGGTGCAGTAGGTGATTGTTTTACCGCCGATATTAAGTCGGTATCCTAAAGTGGGGACCGGATGATTTAATGGTTGACATTCAAATGGAATAGGCGATTTATAACCGCCTTTCTTGGCCTCAAATACCCTGGTCGGGTAGGGGAGTTTGGTAAACGGGAAGGTGTATGGTTTTTGGACAATGGTATGGAGCATCTTTTTCAGGCCCCTGGGGCCGGTAATATGTAATCCTTCCCTGAAGTTGAATTTGTTCAGGGTGTGTAATCCGATAATATGGTCTAAATGATAATGTGACAGGAATAAATAAACCGGCTGGTTAAAGGTGAGGTGCCGGCCGATCTTGGCGAATCCGTTGCCGGCATCAAGGATAATGTCATAGCGCGGATGCTGTATCAGGACCGAAACCGTATTGCCGGTTTTCGTGTCATACCAGCCGTTGGTGCCGAGGAAGGTTATTTTTATCATAAGACAATAAATACTTTTAACAGGGACTTTAACGAGACATTTATGAGACGAATTCACCGTTTTCTGGTCTCTTAACGGTCTTTTAAGAGTCCCTGTTGAGAATTCGCAATTTGACAGGGACTTATACGAGACATTTATGAGACAAATCCCCTGTTTTTGGGTCTCTTACCGGTCTCTTAAGAGTCCCTGTTAATGAGTATTTTAAGGGGCTTTTAGTCCAATTTTAGTCCTTGTTTCTCCAATTCATAAAAGTTATCAAACCTCCTGAAGTCCAATTCTTTCTTGGCAAAATTAACTAAAAACCCGATTAATATTCCACTAACCCTTAATTGTGATATAATTTGTGCCTTATGATTTTCATCTAATTCATTTACGGCTTTGATTTCTATGATTATTTTGCCTTCCACTAAAATATCCGGTATATACTTACCCACTTCTTGGTTTTCGTACAGAATCGGGAAAGATTTCTCACTTTCTACATTAGTAAAATGTTTTTTTAACTCTATCAAAAGTGCTTTATGGTATGCCTCTTCTAAAAATCCCGGTCCAAGTGTATCATGAACCTTATAGAAAGATTTAATAATTTTATCGGTTATTTCTCTATATTCTGAATCATTCCATTTCATATTCATTCTCCTCTATTAATATCTCGTATAGGTCTCTTAAGAGTCCCTGTTAATAATTTATATTTTTTCAGGCAGCATGGTTATTAACATCGTAACTGTTTGATATATCTTCTTGAGGTTATTCAGCCGTTGCTGGTAAAATTCCTTTTTGCCTGCGTCTTCAACATTTCCGATTCGCGTCTCTATCTCTCCCAGATTGGCTGATGCTTTATTCATCCGGCTATTTATGCCGCTTTTGACTTTCTTCAAGGCGATTTCCATGATGTTGGGGTTAACTTCGTAATAGTCCCGGCGCGAGCCCTTGACAAAGATATTCTTGACCGCATCCCAGCTCTCCAGAATCCGGATATTCTGGCTGACCGTGCTTTTGCTTAGGTGCAGTTTGGCCGAGATTTCATCCAGCGATAGGGCAGAGGGTGATATATATAGAAGGGCATATATCTGGGCCGATACAGAACTGATGCCGAAGCTACTCGCAAATTCACTGGCTGTCTTAACTACATTGTCTATAAAGGCATCTGACATATAATATACCTTTCGGAACATTCAGAACGTTCTAAACGTAATATATACTATATCGGATATTATGTCAAGTAAAATAATAATATTTATGAAAAATACTTCACCACAAAGACTATTAAGGTGGTAATACAACCCCCTTAGTCCCCCTTAACAAAGGGGGAATAAAAGGGGGTTGTCTGCTTCTGACAGAAGTTATGAAGTTTTCTTGACTTTAACATTAATATTATATTGTATACGCAAAATGAATTTCCGCAAGACCGAGGCAATTACCATCGGGCAGAGGGACTACAGCGATACCAGCCAGATTCTCACTTTTTACACTAACGACTACGGTAAGCTAACGGCTTTGGCGCGCGGCATCAAAAGGCCCAAGCACCGGCTCCTGAATCCGCCCGACATTTTCAGTTACAGCGAAATAATATTTATCAGTAAGTCGCCTCAGGGCTTGAACCTTCTGACCGAGATAACCGTCCGGGATAACTTTCCTTTACTCAGAATAAATCTGGCCCGCCTGCGCATGGCTTTTTATGTGGCGCGATTCCTGGACGAGTTGACCGAGCCGGACGAACCGAATCCGCCGCTGTTTAATCTTGCCTTACGGACGCTCCAACAGCTCGCGTCTGTTCGGCCGGTTTCGGCCCGGATCAAAAAGGCGCGAAAGATAACCGATAATTCTTGCAGTGATATGGAAAAAATGATTATCTTTGCCTTCGAGGCCCAGGCGCTGAAATTCCTGGGTTATATGCCCAATACCCAGAGTTGCCCGGTTTGTAAGAAAACGCTTGCTAAGAGCCGGAAAGTGGTTTTTAGTTTTTATAACGGCAGTATTCTTTGCCCGGCTTGCCGGGGCCGGCAGGCCAGGAAGGACGATTTGATAGAAGTATCGGCCGGCGTGATGAAACTGGTTGACGTGCTGAGCAACCCGTTTCTGCCGGACCTGGAGCGCCTGAAGATTACCGGCCCGATGCGGGCGGAGCTGAGGGGCTTTATAAATAAATATATTACTTATATTGCGAATACCTAAAATGAAATACATATTCCTTGCGCTTTTGTCTTTAACCGGATTGTTCTTTATCGGCTGTTCTTCGGCTCCGGAAGCGGCTGCTCCGGAAAAGGAATACCCGGTGTCTCCTGAAGCGGAGGCGAAATACCAGGACGCCGAAAAGGAGATGGCGGGTAATAATTATAATGCGGCCCGGGGATTGCTCAACGAGGCATTGGAGTTAACCAAAAACCGCGGCCAGCGGGAGAAAATCTCGTTCCTCGTCGGGGAAAGCCTGTTCCGGGCGGAATATTACAATAATGCCTACAAGTGGTTTCAGAAATTCCTGCTCGAATTTCCCAAGACAGAGAGGTTAAATGACGTTATCAACCGTGAGCTGGAGATTGGATTCAAATTCATCAACGGCGCCAAGCGCAGCTTGTGGGGCTTTTACATAGTTCCTTCGTATGATTTGGGCGTAAAGATTGTCCGCGAGACGTTGAAGAGTTATCCCTATACCGAACATTCCGAGGAATACCATTTCATGCTGGCCGGCCATCTTTTCGGATTGGAGTATTATGACGAAGCGCGCACTGAATACGAGAGTTTTATCCGGGTGTATCCTAAAAGCAAGCTTGTTCCCGAGGCAGAATACCGCATGGCCCGGTGCTATGTCCTGATGTATCTGGGGTATGCCTATGAGGTTACGCCGCTGGCCGAGGCATATAAAATTACCGGCAAATTTACCGAGAAGTATCCGGACAGCCCGCTTAACGCCGATGTCAAGAAATTGCACGAGCAGATTACCGGCTCCTTTGCCCAGCGGGATTATGAGGTGGCGATGTTTTATGCCAGGACGGACAAGCCAAAGTCAGCCCGGATTTATCTCGAAAGTGTGATTAAAAATTACCCTGAAACCAAATGGGCCAAGGACGCCGCCGCCGCCCTGAGCGAATTGCCGGATAAGGAACAGAAGTGATATGCTTAGCACTGTACTTCGCGCGAGCGTGTGGTTCATGTTTCTATTGGTAGCCGGCTGCGGTTATCAGCCCAATCTGTATTTGAAAGAGGTGACCGCGGTAGCCGTTCCCATCTTTGATAACAAGACCGCCTGGCGCGAGATGGAGTTTGAATTGACTAACTTGGTTCAGCGCGAAATTAAGGCCAGAACGCCTTTCCGGTTGGTCAGCCATCCCGAGGATGCGGATATCATAATCCAGGGCGAAATCACCGATTATCGAAAGCCGGCGATGGTGGAAGATGTCCAGGATAATGTGATTGTCGCCGGTTCGGTGATGGTCCTTAAGGTCAGCATAAAAGAACAGAAGACCGGCAAAGAAATACTGACAAAAAGCCAGACCGCCCAGAGCGAATTTATCCGGGGGGCCAGCGAGGCCGCCACCGATGCCGAATACCGCGGGCGACAGCAAACATTAGAACAACTCAGCCGCTGGGTGGTATCTTTATTAGAGGAGTCGCAATGAGAAATGCTTTGTTGATAATTCTGTTGGGTTTATTCCTGATCACCGCAGTTTTTTTCGCCTATAATTCCTATAGCGAAAAAAGGGCGAATGTCACCTTTTCCCAGTTTCTGATTGAAGCCAAAGAGAAGAAACTCAAGACCATTCATATTAAGGGGACTAAAATAGATGGCGAATACCTTCCGGGCGGGCAATATAAATATTATTACCTTACGGATAATGTTCCGCCAAATTATATGGGCGATGGCGATCATCTCAAGGAACTACAGTCCTTAGTTGACCCGAAGGAATTTTCCTACGACACCGGAGAGAGCATGTGGACCCAGATATTCATCGCCATCCTGCCGATTTTGTTGCTTATCGGCGTCATCTGGTATTTTGCGGTCCGGCAGGTCAAGAATATCGGCGGGTCGGGCGGGCCGCTTTCCTTCGGCCGGAGCCGCGCCAAACTGGTCACCAAGGACAAACGGAAAACCACCTTTGATGACGTGGCCGGGATTGAAGAAGCCAAAGATGAAGTTAATGAGATAATAAATTTTCTCAAAGACCCGGGTAAATTCAGGAAATTAGGCGCCCGAATCCCGCGTGGCGTTCTGCTGGTCGGGCCTCCGGGCTCCGGCAAGACACTGCTGGCCAAGGCAATTGCCGGCGAAGCCGATGTTCCGTTCTTTACCATGTCCGGCTCTGATTTTGTGGAGATGTTTGTCGGCGTCGGCGCCTCCCGGGTTCGGGATTTATTCAATACCGCCAAGGAAAATTCGCCCTGCATCATCTTCCTTGATGAAATAGATGCGGTGGGCCGGCAGCGCGGCACCGGTTTGGGCGGCGGGCATGATGAACGCGAACAAACGCTTAACGCCATTCTGGTTGAGATGGATGGTTTTGATACCGATAGCAGTGTTATTATAATGGCTGCCACCAATCGGCCGGACGTCCTTGACTCGGCTTTATTGCGCCCGGGCAGGTTTGACCGCCAGATTGTTATTGATATGCCTGATGTAAAAGGCCGGGAGGCGATTCTGAAAGTCCACGCCCGTAAAATTAAATTAAACCCGCAGGTCGACCTGTCATTGTTAGCCAAGACCACGCCGATGTTTTCCGGCGCTGATTTGGAGGCGATTATCAACGAGTCGGCCTTGTTAGCCGTGATGAAGAATAAAACCATGGTAGGTCAGGAAGAGTTGGAAGAATCGCGGGATAAGGTCCGCTGGGGCAGGGAAAAACGCAGCCGCGATATAGATGAAGCCGACCGGAAAATCACGGCCTATCATGAATCAGGCCACGCCTTAGCCGCTTATCTGCTGCCTGAGGTGGAAAACGTCCATAAGGTCACGATTATTTCCCGGGGTAATTATTTGGGCGCGACTATGCGCCTGCCTGAAAAAGACCGGTACCATATGCAGAAGAAATACGTCTTGGGTAATATCACGGTTTTTTACAGCGGCCGGGTGGCCGAAGAATTATTCTGCAGTGATGTCTCGGCCGGCGCGCGTTCGGATATCCAGGAAGCCACCCGTTTGGCCCGGCTGATGGTGTGCGAGTGGGGCATGAGCGAAAAATTAGGCCCGATCAGTTATTCGGAAGGCGAGGAGCATCTATTCCTGGGGCGGGAAATCACCAAGACCAAGACTCATAGCGATGTCACCTCCAATGAAATTGATATGGAAATCAAGGATATTCTGATTTCCTGCTATAACCGCGCCAAGGAATTGATTACCCAGAATAAGGACGCCTGTGACCGGCTGGCCAAGGCATTGCTTAAGCATGAGGTGCTTAATGGGCAGGATGTGGAAAATGTTATCAAGGGTATGGAAATCGAACCGAAGCAAAATAATAATTCCGGAATAAAGGACGATGCTGAAAAGAAGACCGCCGCCGATTCTGATACCAAAACTGCGTAATTTGGGTTTCAAAAATAGCCAGCCGCTGGCCTCATTAAAATTGGACTGCACGTATATTGTCGGCGTATTAAATGTTACCCCGGACTCGTTTTCCGACGGCAATAGATTCCATAAGCTGACTGAGTCTATCCCGCACGCCCTGGAGATGATAGAGCAGGGCGCTGATATCATCGATATCGGAGGCGAATCAACCAGGCCGGGTGCCAAGCCGCTTCCGCTGGATGCGGAGTTAAACAGGGTAATTCCGGTCATAGAGAATCTGGTTCGTATCCGGCCGGATATTATCATTTCAATCGACACCTACAAGGCCCGGGTGGCCGAAGCGGCCATCAAAGCCGGGGCGCGGATTGTCAATGATATTTCAGCGCTTGGTTTCGATCCCGGGATGGCTGCTGTGGTGGCGCGCTATAAGGTGCCTGTGATATTGATGCATATCAAGGGGACGCCGCAAATGATGCAGGTAAACCCGGTCTATAAAAACATTAAACAGGAGATATTTAGCTACTTTATAAAACGGATTAGCTATGCCGTAAAAAATGGTATAAAAAGAAGTCAAATAATTGTTGACCCCGGATTAGGATTTGGTAAAAGATCATATGACAATTATAGGATTCTTGGTTGGTTGGATGATCTGCATAGCTTAGGTCAGCCGATAATGTTCGGGCCTTCAAGGAAATCATTTATCGGAAAGATTTTAGACCTACCGCCTGAGGATAGGTTGGAAGGCACAGCCGCGGTGGTGGCCCATGCGGTTTTTAAAGGCGTTCAATTTGTCAGGGTGCACGATGTCAGGCAGATGAAAAGGGTAATAATAGTTTCCGAGATCATAAATAAATATGACTGATAAGATTAAAATCGCAGTTGAAATCGGAATATTTTTTTTCTTTTTCTATGCGTTGCTGTTAAGTTTTAAGGGTACGCGCGGCGCAGGTATTTTTAAGGGCGTCATTTTTATATCGTTTGCAACGTTCTTTCTGATAGGCGCCGGGGCTAATTATTTTGAATTGAGCAATATATCGTTCGCTTTGTTCCAGTGGTTGTTGCCTTTGTTCGCCTTAGCGCTGATTATCGTGTTCCAGCCGGAATTACGAAGGGTGCTGATGGATTTGGGACAGTCGTCGCGCCTGTTTAATGCGGTATCCACCTCTGTCGGTGCAGAGATGATTGACTCTGTGGCTTCGGCTGCGGTTAATCTGTCCGGCCGGAAGCACGGCGCCTTAATCGCGTTGGAAAAGGAAATTGGTCTAAAGCCATATATTGAGGGCGGAATCAAAATGGACAGCCAGGTGACCAAGGAATTGATCGAGACCATCTTTTATCCCGGTTCTGAATTGCACGATGGCGGTCTGGTGATTAAGGATGAACGCATCATCGCGGCCGGTTGCGTATTCCCCCTGACTGAAAATCCGAACATTCCCAAGTCCCTGGGTACCAGGCACCGCGCGGCCATCGGCCTGACCGAAGAAAGCGATGCCATTACTGTTGTGGTTTCCGAGGAGACCGGCAAGATATCCGTTTCTATCCACGGGCAGATAGAAAGTGATTTGGACAAGGAAAAACTGGTAAGGTTTATTAACGAGAATTACCGTAAGTAAATTATGATTTCGTTTGTCAGGGGATTGTTTCTGAATAACCTGGGTAACAAGATTATAGCCTTGATACTGGCAGTGATATGCTGGTTTTATATCCATAATGTTCGTATAGAGCCGGCAAACAATCAGTCGGTTCCGTTGATTATAGAGACGCCCGGGCAGATTATCAGCCGGGTTGAAAAGGATGGCGAGATTATCAAGAATGTTAAGGTTGACATTGAATACCCCAAGGGCGCGTCGTTTGATGGGTTGGTCTGCAGGCATAAGATAAAGGCGGTGCCCGAATCATTGCCCCAGACTATTATTGTGGAACTGACCTCGTCCGACTTTAATCTCAAGCAGGGGATGACCATAAAGAATTTTTTACCGGACAACAGGATTTCGGTGCTCCTGATGAGAGAAACGGTCAGCCAGATGAAACTCAAGACCGAGGGCGCTATCAAAGGCACGCCGCAAAAGGGCTACCGGGTTACTTTAGTGCAGGCAAAACCGACCGATATACCCATCAAAGGACCCAAGAATATCCTAGATAAGTATAACGAGATTCAGATTGCCAAGATAGACGTAACCAACCGCAATAGTGATTTTTCCATTCCCGGACGAATTGAGACCGTGGAAAATGCGGAACTTACGCCGATGGAATCTTTCGAAGTAGATGTGAGAATTGGAGAGGATATTATTGAGGACGTCCGGACCGTAAAGATAAATCTGCTCCTGCCGCCTGATTTTCCACACTTCCCGATTCAGATAAAACCGCAGGAAAAGGCATTAAAATTCAGGGGGCCGGCTTCGAAAATCAGGGATCTCAAGCCCAGCCATATTAATCTCTTTGTGAATGTCGGTGAGTTATGCCCCAATCCGGCCGAGGTGAAACCTCCGATGACCTTTGCTCCCAAGCTGGAACTTCGTTTTACGCCGGATCTGCCCATCGGTATAGAATTAGCCGAACCATTGGAACAGATAAAACTGGAGATTTTGCCGCCACCGGCACCTCCTGAGCCAACGCCCGAGAAACCGCCGGAGCCGCCTCCTGCGCCGCCGAAATAGCAATAATAAAAGATACTATGGATAAGAATGCTGTAATAGAAACCGAAAATCTGACCAAGATTTATCGGGCGCCTTTCAGTAAATTTCAGGTTAAGGCGCTGGATAATCTGAATATCAAGGTTAACCGGGGCGAGATATTCGGCTTTCTGGGACCGAATGGATCCGGCAAAACCACCACTATGAAAATCCTGCTGGGATTACTGATTCCGACCAGCGGTAATGCCTGGGTTTTAGGCAGGCCAGCCAGCGACGTGGCAGTCAAGGATCGGATTGGGTTCCTGCCCGAGGAATCGTATCTCTACCGTTTCCTGTCCGCGGAAGAAACACTGGATTTCTACGGACGTATTTTTAGGATACCGTCTAAAGAACGCCGGAAACGAATCGGCGAATTGATAGATTTGGTCGGATTAGGTCACGCCCGGACCAGGCAGGTCAAGGAGTATTCCAAGGGCATGGCGCGCCGGCTGGGATTTGCCCAGGCGCTGATTAATGACCCCGAAGTGATATTTCTTGATGAGCCGACCAGCGGACTTGACCCTCTGGTTGCCCGGCAGGTAAAGGATATTGTCCTTGATTTGAAAAAGCAGGGCAAGACCGTGTTTATGTCCAGCCATCTGTTGGCTGACGTTGAAAACATCTGCGACCGGGTTGCCATACTCCACTTGGGCAAATTACAGAAGGTGGGCGCTGTCAAAGAGCTCATCTCCAGCCCGGATGTTTCTGAAATCGGCATTAAAGGACTGAACCAGGCCGCGTTGGAGTCCATAAAAGGATTGGTTGCCAAAAACGGAGGTGAAGTGGTGTCAGTGCAGCCATCCACCGAAACACTGGAAACGCTTTTCCTGAAAACCATTAAACCGGAATCTAAATCTGATGAATGAACGCTCTTTTAGCCATCATCTTATTGACATATCGTGAGTCGCTGCGCAAAAAAATACTCTTGGTGCTGGTTCTGTTCTGTATCGGACTGATAGTGTCATCGGCTTTTTTCCCGGTTGTTTCACCGGCCGCGCGGATTAAACTGGTCCAGACCTGGACATTCCAGAGCGTGACCTTTTTCGGCATTTTGGTGGCGATATTCCTGGCCGCTGTTTCAATCCCGTCGGATATTGAAAACAAGAGGGTTTTTCTGACCCTGACCAAGCCGGTTACCCGGGAGACCATCATAATGGGGCGGCTTATCGGATTTATCCTGACCACCGCAGTTATTACCATTATCATGGCTCTGGTGGGTTTGGGTTATATCCGCCTGGTATCGTTTTTATCGCCTGAAGCCCAGGGCGCGCTTGAGGTGAATCAGCGCATTGAACCCAATAAATTCCACTTTGAGCAATTCCCGTCCCCAGGTTCTCTTAAAGGTTCATTCGACACGGCCGAAAAGGGTATGGAGTTTGAGGTCTCACTGGAAGGTGAAGGCAATAATTTCGTCGCATATGAGTTTAGTAATCTTAATGATTATGCCTTTTCAGATAAGGTCAAGGCGGAGATAAATATTAAGGTAGGCGAAGGGCTTTTCAAGGTTTCTTCTGGCATAATGGTCAATGTCGTTAATCCTACAACCAAGGAAGAATCCTCACAGAAACTGGATATTACCTACCGGCGCTCCGCAGTGGTCCAGTTTGATAGGCGGATGATTGATAAGGTCGGAGATGTCCGTATCTATTTACATCGCACCATTCCCGGAAGTTATATCAGGGTCGGGCCGGCCAGCGTCATGATTCTCTCGCCCAGCAGTTTTGAATGGAATTTCCTGATGGCCTTTGGCATTGTCTTCCTGCAGATTGTTCTGGTGCTGGTCTTCTGCGTCACCTGTTCGTCATTCCTCTCCGGCGCGGTCAATATATTCCTGAACATGTTCCTGTATTTCTGCGGTAGCGGGATGAAATTCCTGCAGGATTCCCTGGCCACAATGAAGCAGACGATGATTGAGCAGATAAAGAGCCAGAATCTGACCGAGGTGGCCAGCCAGGTCCAACGCCATTCTGACAACGGTATGCCTTTATGGCTGATGCAGCTCTCGGATGGCATACTGACTAATGTCCTGAGAATCATACCGGATTTTTCCAGGTTTGACGTCTGGGATAATCTGCTCAAGGGCTATGCCATAAATATTTCAGAATATACGCATCTGCTGGAATATGTTTTTATATATCTGGTGGTAATGCTGGCCATAGGAATTGCAGCGTTTAGATTGCGTGAAATAAAATGAAGATAAACAGGAAATATATCGTTCTCATTGCAGTCATTATTGTTTTTATCGCGCTTCAGCTCTTTTTGAAGAGTTATATCTCGAAACAGCCTGAATACCGCGAGATAATGGTGGCAAACCCATTCAACACCCTGCCGCCGGCCGAGTATCTGGGCACTTATGTATCAACCGTGGCCCTGGGCGGGTTTAAACCGCTCCTGGTGGATTATCTCTGGATGAAACAGGACAAGCTGCAGAAGGATAGGCAATTGGAGGAAATCGTGTTGTTATTAAACATTATTGCCCGGCTCCAGCCGCGATTCACCGAGGTCTGGTCATTCAATGCCTATCACATGATATACAATATCTCGGCCCAGGAAAATACGCCCCAGGCCAGATGGCATTGGGTCAAAAACGGCATTGACTACATCAAGGAAGGCATGCTTCATAATCCCGATAATGTCAACCTTACCCAGTGGTTGGCGTTTTTCTACTACCACCGCATTCCCCAGGATCCATATTTTATGCAACAGGTGGAATCATCTGAGGGGTCGGATAGCTACGATGTAGCCAGCAGATGGTACCAGCAGGCCATAAACCTTTGTAAAAAGCAGGATAATGAAGGTTGGGCTGAATTATACGCCACGATGTATTCGGCCTGCCGTTTCAGGCATTCGTTTGAATTGGTCCGGAAGGACCGTTTTGATGACGCAGTCAGGGAATTGGAATACCTATCCGATTCGACCAGGGAGATTATGGAAAGAGAACGGCTAAAAGACCTTATTCAGGTTGTACAGTATGACAAAGAGGTTAGTAAAATCCGGGTGGACAGTCCGGATTTTGTATCTGCTAATTCATCCCTGATAGGGCAATACGGCGATATCATCAATAAGAATGTTGGCTATGATTTTGCGCCCATAAATGCCCGGGTTGAATTCATATTAAGCCATTTCGTTAGTTATGCCTACCGCCTTATAGATGAGGGCAGGTATAGTGAAGCGGTCGGATTGATAAAATTGTTGCGCCAGGCTACCGATAAAATCATGCCAAAACTTGACAGCCATCCGGCCGGCTGGTATTATCGCTCCCTATTAGAAAGATTTGAAAAGTTGGAGGGTTTGGTTAACGCCGAGAGTTATTTCAGAAGGGAGGGCGTTAAAGATTTTCGAACAGACAAACGTAGCGCGGAATTGAAATCGCTCTATGAAGAATATATCAGAAAATATTCTTCACGTTGGATGCTGGGCGACGAGAAAAAGAGATTTAACAACCTGATGGGTGAGTAGTATGAAAATGTAATCCCTCCGGCACTATGGGACTACGGGAATAAGAGCCAGCAAGTCATTAAGATTATTGCAGGCTCTAAGAAAGGAAAAAGTATGGATCCGATAACTGGGACGATAACAAGTGCAGTGACTAATGTGGTAACTAATCCGATACCCTTGGGGTGGTGGATTGCGCCGATTGGCGCGCTCATAGCGCTGCTGTTTGCTTATATTTTTTATAAGGGGATGAAAAAGCAGGATCCGGGTGAACCGGACATGGTCCGGATTGCCGGCTATGTCAAGGTCGGCGCTATGGCATATCTTAAACAGCAGTATAAAATCGTCGGCATATTCTTTGTCGTTTTGGTTATTCTTCTTTCATTGATGGCTTTTGTATTTAAAACCCAGTCCGCCTGGGTGCCGTTTGCTTTTTTAAGCGGCGGCTTCTTCTCGGGCCTGTGCGGGTTTTTGGGTATGAAAACCGCCACCGAGGCGTCATCCCGGACCGCCTTCGCGGCCAAGACTTCGTTAAATAAAGGTTTGGTCGTGGCCTTCCGTTCCGGCGCGGTCATGGGCTTGATTGTGGTCGGTTTCGGCTTGATAGATATTTCCGCCTGGTTTTATGTTCTTTATAAATGGGTCGGAATGGATTTGCAGCATGTTACGATTACCATGCTTTGCTTCGGGATGGGCGCTTCAACCCAGGCTTTGTTTGCCCGCGTCGGCGGCGGGATATTCACCAAAGCCGCTGATGTCGGCGCTGATTTAGTCGGCAAAGTAGAGGCCAATATTCCGGAAGACGACCCGCGCAACCCGGCCGTGATTGCCGATAATGTCGGCGATAATGTCGGCGATGTCGCCGGAATGGGTGCTGACCTATATGAATCCTACTGCGGCTCCATCTTAGCCGCCGCCGCCCTGGGCGCGGCCGCCGCTTTGTCATTGGGCATAAAAGAAATAGATAAGGTTATTATGTGGATTGTCCTGCCCATGATTATTGCCGGCGTCGGCAATATATTCTCGGTTATCGGCGTATATGCCGTCAGAACCGGGGAAAAAGCGTCTCAAAAGGAACTGATGAAGGCCCTTTTCCGGGGCATTAATCTGACCTCATATGCCACTATTGTTGTCGCCGGGTTGGTTATGTATTTGCTTCTGCCGCAAAACTGGCTGGGGCTCTGGGCATCGATGGTCTGCGGACTTCTGGCCGGTTTGGTTATCGGCAAAGCTACCGAATACTATACCTCGAGCGATTATAAACCAACCCAGGAAATCGGCAACCAGGCGTTGACCGGGCCGGCTACGGTCGTCATCGCCGGTATGTCCGTTGGGATGATTTCAACTGTCATTCCGGTTGTGACCGTTTGCCTTGGTACGATTCTGGCTTATGGTTTATCCGGCGGATTCAGCGACCCGATTCTTGGCCTCTACGGCATCTCCCTGGCCGCTGTCGGTATGCTCAGCAACTTAGGTATCACTTTAGCCACTGACGCCTATGGCCCGATTGCCGACAATGCCGGCGGAAACGCCCAGATGACCAATCAACCGGCTTTTGTCAGGGAACGGACCGATGCCCTGGATTCACTGGGTAACACCACCGCGGCTACCGGAAAGGGCTTTGCTATCGGCTCAGCCGCCTTAACCGCCTTGGCGCTGGTTGCGGCCTATATTGAGGAAATCCGTATGGCGCTGGTCAGGGCCGGCACTGCGTTAGGTTCGGTTCTGCCCAGTGATGCCAGCATCACTTACTTTATGGAATACTACAAGGTTCATTTAATGAACCCGGTGGTTTTGGTGGGTATTTTCCTGGGCGCGATGCTTACCTTTGCCTTTGTGGCCATGACATTAAGGGCGGTCGGCCGGGCCGCCGGCCAGATGGTGGTTGAAGTCCGGCGCCAGTTCAAGGAAATCCCCGGATTGCTCGAAGGCAAAAAAGACGCTCAGGCTGATTATTCCAGCTGCGTGGCCATTGCCACCAAAGGCGCCCAGCATGAAATGATACTGCCATCGGCCATGGCTTTAGCCGCGCCGATTCTGGTTGGCTTGGTACTGGGTGTGCCCGGCGTTATCGGCATGTTGACCGGCGCTATTGCCTGCGGGTTTGTTATGGCTGTTTTTCTGGCCAATTCCGGCGGCGCCTGGGACAACGCCAAGAAATGGATTGAAGGCGGCCAGCACGGCGGCAAGGGCTCTTACGCCCATAAAGCCGGCGTGGTCGGAGATACGGTCGGCGACCCGTTCAAGGATACTTCAGGTCCGTCTCTGAACATCCTGATTAAACTCATGTCCATGGTGGCCATCGTGTTTGCCGGTGTAACCGTAAAATATTCGCCGATTATTGCCCAGTGGCTGGGCATTGGCGGGAAGTAATATAGGAAGATATAAAACACACCCCTAAATCCCCTCTTATTAGAGGGGACTTGAGGGAAAATCCCCTCTTGAGAGGGGTGTCCCGAAGGGACGGGGTGTGTTATCCAGACTTTAGTAGGGGCTTTCTCGAATGAAAAAGACATTGAAGAAGAAATTGTCCGGCAAGAAGAAATCCCCGGTTCGTAAGGTGGCGGTCAAGGCCGCACCGCGCAAGAGACAGATATCAGATTCAGCCCGTGATTTGGCCTTGTTCTGCGCCGATCTGATTGAAGCCAAGCGCGGCTTTGATGTCACTATTCTCAATGTCTCCAAAGACCTCCAGATTACCGACTACTTCGTCATCTGCTCCGGCCGGAACAAGAAACAGAACCAGGCCATTGCCTATACCTTCCTTGACAACTACTCCAAATTGGCTAAATACGGATGCTCCAAGCCGAGTTACAACTCCATGCAGGGCTTTGAAGAAGGGCAGTGGATTGTGGTGGATTTGGGCGCCGTGGTGGTTCACATCTTCTCGGAACAACTCAGGCAGTATTACGATTTGGAGTTCTTATGGTCCTCCGCGCCTAAGGTAAAACGCAAGTAAACGCAACACGGATTATTAATCTCTACTTAATTTGTGAACACTCCATTAGTTGTCATTCCCGTGAAGGCGGGAATCTAGTAATTTCCCGGAGGTCTGGATTCCGTGCCAAGCACGGAATGACGGAACAGGGTTCTTATTATTCATCTTGACAAGTCATTGCCGAAAGATATAATATAATTAAAGGTTGTCCATCCATGAGCAAAGGATGATTATGAAGAGGGTTTTCTTATTGCCAACAGCCAGTCTTATTTGTGGGGTAATTGGATTTATTAGTCCTTTTTTAATGCTAATGATTTTATATGGCTTATGGATAGATAGACCTCTTCCACCAGCGGAGCAGTTAAATTTAAGGTATTTAATTGTATATATATTCTTGATTGCATTTAGTTTATCAGCGTTGGCTGGCATAATATTAGGTATTATCGGTTTGGTGAGATTAGAAAAAAGCGATAATCCTGCGAAAGACAGGGCAAAGGCCATCGCCGGAATAATTCTTGGAAGTTTGATATTGGGTGTATTGGCGGTATTATTGTATTTTGCCTGCACCATTACTTTCGGGTATCGACCATAATCCGCTGACGCTCCGTGCTCTCTGTGCCTAAATTGAATCGTCCTACCCCTGTTCGGCCTTTTTCTTTTCCTTTATCTCTTCGATAATCTTCTCCGCCACCGAATCTGGGACCTGGACGTATTTCTCGAAGTGCATGGTGTAATTGGCCCGGCCGCTGCTTAATGACCGCAGGGTGGAAACATAGCCGAACATCTCGGACAACGGCGCCTCGGCTGAAATCACCTGCAACCCGCCCTTGGATTCGATAGATAGCACCTTGCCGCGCTTGGAACAGATATGGCCGACCACGCTGCCCATATATTCCTCCGGCGTCGAAACCTCCAGCGACATATACGGCTCGAGCAGAATCGGGCTGCACTTGGCAAATGCCTTTTTGAAACACTCCCGGGCCGCTAAGCGGAATGCGATATCCGACGAATCCACCTCGTGGAACGAGCCGTCAGTCAGGTTGACCTTGACATCGACCACCGGGAACCCGGCGATGACGCCTCTTTCCATGGCCTCAATCACGCCCTTTTCCACGGCCGGGATATATTCCTTGGGGATGCTGCCCTGGGTGATGGAGTTTTCAAATTCAAATCCCTCGCCGTGCAGGGCCGGGGCGATTTCCAGTATCACGTGGGCGTATTGCCCGTGCCCGCCGGTCTGCTTGACGTGTTTGTATTCCTGCTCCATCGAACTTAAAATAGTTTCCTTAAACGCCACCTTGGGATGCCCGGTAATGGCGTTGACATTGAATTCGTGTTTCATCCGGTCCACGATGATTTCCAGATGCAGTTCGCCCATGCCGGACAGGATGGTCTCCTCGGTCTCGGAATCCGTATGCATAGTGAATGTCGGGTCTTCCTCGGCCATCCGTACCAGGGCCTTGCCTAATTTATCCTTATCGGACTGGCTGGCCGGCTTGATGCTGATGGACATGACCGGGGTGGGGAATTCGATTGATTCCAGCACAATCGGATGCTCCATATCGCAGAGCGTGTCGCCGGTGGTGGTGTAATCCAGCCCGACCGATGCGGCAATCTCGCCGGCGCAGATTTCGTCCCGGTTCTCGCGCTGGTTGGCGTGCATCTCCAGAATCCGGCTGATGCGTTCCCGCTTGCCCTTGGTGGCGTTAAGCACATAAGAGCCGGCCTGCAGTTTGCCGGAATAGACCCGGAAATAGATAATCTTGCCCATATGCGGGTCGGATTGGACCTTGAAGGCCAGAGCCGCAAACGGCTCGTTCACATCCGGCTTGCGTTCCAGCGCCTTTTCTGAGCTTGCACTGAGCGAAGCGAAGTGTCCGGGTTCAGTGCCTTTTACGGCCGGCAAATCCAGGGGCGAGGGCAGGTAGAGCGTCACCGCGTCTAATAGTTTGCGCACGCCCTTGTTCTTGAATGCCGAGCCGCACAGCGCCGGAATAATCTTGTTAGCGATAGTGCCTTTACGGATAGCGCCGATTAATTCTGTTGGCGTGATATGGTCTTCCGACTCCAGATATTTGCCCATCAGGGAATCATCCATCTCCACGGCCTTTTCCACCATGATGTGATGGTATTTCCGGGCCGTCTCCAGATATTCAGCCGGAATCTCTTCCACATGGAATGTTTCCTTGGCATCGCTGTCATAGATATACGCCTTCATTTCTATCAGGTCAATCACGCCGCTGAATTTGCTCTCAGCGCCGATGGGAATCTGCAGAGGAATTGGATTGACGCCTAATTTCTCCTCCATGGTTTTCAGCACCGCGAAGAAATCCGCGCCCACCCGGTCCATCTTATTGACAAAGGCGATTTTGGGGACATTGTATTTCTCGGACTGGCGCCAGACCGTCTCGGACTGCGGTTCCACGCCGCCCACGCCGCAGAACACCACGACCGCGCCGTCTAAGATGCGTAAACTTCGTTCCACCTCCACGGTGAAATCCACGTGTCCGGGCGTATCAATGATATTGATGTGATGGTCGTTCCAGAAGCAGGTGGTGGCCGCGGCTGTGATGGTGATGCCGCGCTCCTGCTCCTGCTTCATCCAGTCCATCTGGGCTTCGCCGTTATGCACCTCGCCTAGTTTGTGGGACTTGCCGGTGTAGAACAGGATGCGTTCGGATAGAGTGGTCTTGCCCGCGTCGATGTGTGCCACGATTCCGATATTACGTACGGTACTGATATTAAGCATAAATATTCAACTGAAAAACTTAAGAACGGAGGAACGGAAGGACTTGGTTATCCTATAGCTGCTCTTTAGTTCTTTTGTCCTTTAGTACTCGCTGTCTGCTGTATACTGTTTACTGACTACTCCAAAAGGGATGTATATGCAATATATTGCGTTTTATGTCAAATAATGATGGGATAATTATTCATATTTCTGAACTCTACTGAGACCGCGTAGCGAAGTCCCCTCTAATAAGCGGAGTCGCAACGGAGTCCCGATTATTTCGGGGAGGGGCAGGGGGTTGTTGGTAAAGCGACAAATATAAGTTAGAGAAATGTTGACAGTTTCGTTTGATTGCGTATAATTCCTTACAGTAAAAAGGAGTCATATTATATGGTCCTTCAGGAACGCAACGCAACGCAACGCAACGCAACGCAACGCAACGCAACGCAACGCAACGCAACGCAACGCAACGCAACGCAACGCAACGCAACGCAACGCCCCGATATCCATCGGGACTCCCTTCGGTCGCAACGCATAGTTTATCCCGTAGGGACAACGCTATTCTGTCTCTCAATCCCAATCGGATTATTTCTTATATAGTTCATACTTTGGATTCATTACATCGTTTCTTAAATTACATAGATTTATCATTTAACCAAAACATTATCCCATTGGGGATAAAAGGAGGTGTGGTATGACAAAAACAAAACTGGTAATTGTGGCAATGTTATTCATTGCCTTTGTCACCGCCTTTAACTACATCGGCTGCGGAGGCGGCGGCTCAAGCGGCAGCAGCGCGCCAGACCCATGGTCCCGTACCACCGTTGATTCAGCCGGCTGGGTTGGGAGGGACACCTCCATTGTTCTTGACTCTAATTATAAGGCGCATATCAGTTATTATGATGAGACCAATACAAATCTGAAATATGCGACCAATGCCTCCGGTTCCTGGGTTATCACCACCGTTGATTCTGCAGGCATTGTTGGGGAGTGTACCTCCATTGCCCTTGACTCTAATAACAAGGTTCATATCAGTTATTATGATAACACCAATTGGAACCTGAAATATGCCACCAACGTCTCCGGTTTCTGGGTTATCACCACCGTAGATTCTTCAGGCAATGTTGGGGGGAATAACTCCATTGCCATTGCCCCTGATGATAAGATTCATATCAGTTATTATGATGCCACCAATGGTGACTTGAGGTATGCGACCAATGCCTCCGGTTCTTGGATATTGGTCACCGCTGATTCTATAGGAAGTGTTGGGTGGTATAATTCCATTGACGTAGACCCTTCAGGTTCTTTTACCGGGTATAAGGTTTGTATCAGTTATTATGATTCAACAAATGGCGACCTGAAATATGCGACCAATGCCTCCGGCTCAAGTGTAACTTCAACCGTTGACAGCGCAGGCGATGTTGGACAATGGTCCTCTATTGTCATCAATGCTGCTATTACTGTGTATATCAGTTATTTTGATAGCACAAATGGTAACCTGAAATATGCGACTAATGTCACCGGTTCATGGGTAACTTCAACCATTGACAGCGCAGGCAATGTTGGGGAATACACCTCTATTGCCCTTGACTCTACAAATAGGGTGCATATCAGTTATTTTGATTCGACTAATGAAGACCTGAAATATGCCACCAATGCCTCCGTTCCTACCTGGGACCGTACCACCATTGATTCGGCCGGCTGGGTTGGGTTTGAAACCTCCATTGCCATTGACTCTGCGAATAAGGCGCATATCAGCTATTTTGATACCACCAATAGTGACCTGAAATATGCGACCAATAGTACTGGCGCACTTGCCAGGGCCAGCTCGCCTACCCCATCTAACGTAGCGGTAAATGTCATAACCACAACTCAACTTTCTTGGGCATTGATAAGTGATGCGACTTCTTATGATGTCTATTTCGGTGAGACCGGACCGGGAGGATCATTTATTGGCAATCAGACCGGCACGACTTATAACCCGGGCCCGTTGAGTTATAACACTACTTACTTCTGGCGGATTAATTCCAAGAATGCCGTTGGAACAACAACCGGCGCTGCCTGGCGTTTTACTACCCAACCTTAATTTAGGAATTCCGGGAACGCCATCCAGAATAGTTGGCCTGGTGACACCCACCTTGTCCTGTAGTTCAATCCCCAAGCCCGGTTTAAGACGCTGTTTTAGCAAACCAACCCTTTATAGCCTTATTCCGTTCCGGCCAAAAATACGCATCTGTTAAACCGCTTGTCAAGGGGTCTATTATGCCAGGTGATTATGTGGGGTTCCTTAAGAGTTTCAAGGGACATCTTTAGAGTTCCGAGGGACATCTTTAGAGTTCCAAGGGACATCTTTAGAGTTCCGAGGGACATCTTTAGAGTTCCGAGGGACATCTTTAGAGTTCCGAGGGACATCTTTAGAGTTCCGAGGGACATCTTTAGAGTTCCGAGGGACATCTTTAGAGTTCCAAGGGACATCTTTAGAATTCCAAGGGATACCTTTAAACTGATAATGCCAAGGGGGGGGGTGAATTTTAAGGCATTTCCGGCTGATTTATAGGCCAAAAACTGTAGTTTTACAAGCCGGATTCACTGGATTACGGCCAGAAAGCACGGGATTATAACCCGAAAGCACGGGATTATAACTCGAAAGCACGAGATTATAACTCGAAAGCACGGGAATATGAGTCTAAATGAGCTCATTACAACTCTAAATGAGCTCGTTGGGACTCTAAATGAGTTCGTTGGAACTCTAAATGAGTTCGTTGGAACTCTAAATGAGTTCATTGGAACTCTTAATGAGTTCATTGGAACTCTTAATGAATTCATTATAACCCGGATTGAGGTGGATATGAGCTATATTTAACTGCTTTCCCCGACAAAAACTGCCGGGATAAGAGCCAGTAACGCCCCTGCGGGACTAACTGGCTCTAAAATTTTAATGGTTTGTAGCAGAATTTCCCTTTGGAAACGCCAAAAATCCCCCTCTTATCCCCCTTTTGCAAAGGGGGATAAAGGGGGGGTAACAAAAGGGGAGGAAGGGGGATTAGAGGGATTTAGTGTCTTTTGGCGCCATAAGGGCGCCATGGCGCTTCGGCGCCAGTGGCTAATCCTACGGCTTAAGTATATCCCCGTAGGTCTCAGGCCTCCGGTCTTTACGGGTTCTGGTTCATTTCGTGGTCACAGTATTGTTTACTTGACCTGCGCCACTTCGTGTGCTCCGTTTCGCTGGCGCGGTCTCAGTAGAGTTCGCTATACGCGGTCGCTTCGCGGTCACGTGTTCGCGTAGTGCGTGGTATTTTCGAGTTCACTTCGTGGTCTCTTCGAGTTCACTTAACCTGCGCCACTTCGTGTGCTCGGATTCACGCTGGGCTTAGTGCGTGGTCTCTTCGAGTTCACTTCGTGGTCTCTTCGAGTTCTTGCATGACGACGCTGGAAATTTCCATTTTAAGGTTAGTTGCCAAGATACCGAATTTTATCTCCGGGATAGATGAGTCTATTTTAATATTTACGGCATCTTCCGCATCTATCGATATGGCATGAATGTTAGGACCAATAATGTAGTCGTAAGTATGCACTTTTTTCAGCGAATCCTTGTCAATACCGCCTTGAGCTGCGTTCATATGCAGATTACCCAATCCGCTATCAACCAGGCCGCGTAATACGCAAACAAACGCGGCCTTATCTTCATCGATCATTTTATCGGGAAAGAATTTAACGCTTATCATGCAGGTCTCGGGCAATTTCTTATTCCATAAAATCAGGCTGCCATGTTTGCTGTTTTTAGGAATGATTACCATTTTACCGTTCTGGACCGAGAAACAATCTTTGGCCGACACTCCGTCCATGTACATTTGCAGGTACCAGTCAGCCAAATCCTTGCCGTTAAACATTGTTACCGAGGCGCCTTTGGGCTTGAGTTTGAGCTGGGCCAGCACCATCCTTCTGTTCTGATAACTGATGACATCCCGGTCTATTTTTAATAGCAGAGAATCCGCCTCTTTATTCTGCCGGTCGACTTTTAAGATGGCGCACAAGAGAATATAGGCCAGATGCTGGTATTTATTATTGACATAATCCCTGGCGACGATGAGCGCCTTAGCCATGTAGTCCTTCTTGGCCTTGGCAAAAGCCGGTATATTTGGATTGAGTTTTTCCAGGCATTTGGCGGCCTTGGTCAGCAGGGCGTCATCGTCTTTTGAGCGGGGGTTCCGGGTCTGCAGGTAATTATGGCAGAAGCCGTAGTTGACAATGGCTTTTTTAGCGTCCTTGAGTTTTTCATGGCATTCGCCCAGGCTGAAAAATATTTCCGGCGAGGCCTTGCGGTAAGTCAGGGCTTTGGTAAATTTTTCTATGGCTTCGTTAATCTTGTTCTGCTTCGCCAAGTCCAGGCCGGCGTCATAGTAAACCTTGGCCAGATCGACATCGGCGTTGGGTATCTCTTCAACCTCGTTTTTAGCCGACTCCTCTTTGGCGCGGCTCAGGGATTCCGCTGCCCGGGTCAGATTTTCCTCCATGGTCAGGATAAAAGTGAATATCTCGATGGCTTTGAGGCAATCTCCGGCCTCCAGGCTGGCCTGGCCGAGTTCCAGGAGTTTGGTTATGAATTCTTTATTAAGAACTGAGGCTTTTTCCTCGACGGCCTGGAATTTTTTTATTTTCCCGGAGACTTCATCATAAAGTTTGATTATATCTTCGGATGGATTGACGGCGGCATCGACCATGGCTATGAATTTCTTGCGATTCTCATAGCCGAGTTCGTTTTCTTTGAGCAGGATGTAAGCATCGCCCAACTTGGCGTAGGCTTCAGCTAAGCGCTCGTCATAAGAGATAGATTTAAGGAAAAAGTCTCGGGCCGTGTCATACTTCTTGTCTTTCAGGGCGCCCAGCCCGGCATCATAGAATTCTTTGGCGGTTTGCTCTTTTTGTTGGTCCGTCATATCCTGGCTGTAAACCTTAAAGGCGTTGTTCAGGCCGAGGCCCAGTATCAACGCCAGGGTGATGGCGCTCAGATATTTTATGTTCATATAGATTTTTATTCTGTCTCCTGAAGCGTAATGCTGTTAATCACCACTTTAACGTTTTTTATGTATACACCGGCCTTCGGTTCGCCTTTTCCCCTTTTTTCCTGGTGAATTAAATCGTTATTTAAGAAGACGCTATATTGGTTGTCCCGAGTGATTAGTTCCAGCGTGTTCATGTCTTTGGCCAGTACATGATACCGGACAAATCCCCACCAAAAGTAGTCAGCTTCCTTGTCGTAGCTGTAGACGCCCCCGATTTCGGCACCTCCCAATTTTTTGTTTATGACGTTACCGGCCGAAAACCTCATAGTCAGAATGGAATTTTGTGGCGCAGGGCCGGTCCATATTAAAAAGGCAGATACGTCATCGGCGTTAGTGGCGGATGGTCCGCCCTTGATTTTGCCTCCGGCGATGTTCCAGTTTTCTTTCGGGCAGCCTCCGAATAGCCAATCATTTAAGTCAGTTCCGTTAAATATTTTTCTGGGCGGGCTTTTGGCGATTAAGGTAAGCTTGTTGGATTGAGCGTCGTTTTTTTGAGCCTGGGTTATTTTCTCGTCTATCTTTTCCAGCGCTTCGCTGGCCGGCTTATTCACCGGGTCAGCTATTAGAATTCGCTGAATGGCATAATAAGCAAATCGTTGGTAGCGCTTATACATCCACTCGCTGACCAGGGTGTTTAACTTTGAAATATATTCAGTTTTTGATTTCTGGAAACTTTTCCCAATAGTGTCGATTTTATCCATGGCCCTGGAAACCCTGGCTAATAAATCGTTGTGCTCTTTGGAGCGGTTGGGCTCCTGCTGCAAAAGCTTCAGGCTACGCCGGTAGTTTTTAAGAGCCCTGTTATTATCGTTGAGCTTGCTATAGCATTCGCCTAAATTGAATATGGCGTCTATGAAATCAGCTCGATAAGACATGGCCTTCCTGAACTTTTCCGAGGCTTCCGAGTATTTGGATTTTTTAAAGAGTTCTAATCCGTCCTGAAAGTGAGTGTTGGCCAGATCCTTTTCCTCGGCCACCTGGCCGGAGTTTGCTTCTTGAGCGAACTCGGCCCTGGCTTTTTGGAGGCCTTCAGCTGCCTCGGTGTTATCCAGAGCCATACGCAGCACCAGTGAAAAAATCTCGTCGGCCAGCAGGTAATCCGATGTCCCCAAAGACTGATTGCCGGTGGCCATGAATTTTATGATAAATTCCTCAGTGATGGCGGATATTTTATCGTCCAGCGCCTTGAACTTTTTTATCTTTTGCTGGATGTCTTCGGAAAGCTTAAGCATGTCCTCTGAGGGGTTCTCGGTTTTATTAATGATTTGCAGGCATTTCTTATAGCTTTCGTATCCCAGCTCTTCTTCCTTGAGCAATTGATAGGCGTCGCCCAGCTTGGCATGCGCCTCGATAAAGTTGTCGTCATACGAAATCGCCTTGAGCAGCAGGTCCCGGGCCTTTTCGTATTGTTTCTTTTCTAATGCCGACAAGCCGAGGTTATATAAATCCTGGACGACCTCCTTTTTTACAGGTTGTTCCGGTTTATCTTGGGATAGGGCTGGGGCAACGGAAAGAGCGATAATAAAAACGGCCAGCAATTTTATCTTAAACATATCAGAATCTCGAGTATAATTTTACTGTTGGTTTTATGCCATTTTTTTCTATAGTTGTCAAGATTAGTAGGTTATTTGTGCTTAAAATCACAGAGATACAAGCGCCGGCAATTATACGAATAGCGCTTTAGCCGGGGCGTAAATAAATAGGCTGATGATAATAGCCGGCGGCGGCAATCACGGTGCTGGAGATGCCGCTGAGAATCAGGACGGTTCTGGTCATAAGATTCCCTTCCCTACGGCTTCAGTATATCCCCGTAGGTTTCAGGCCGTCTATCACGGTAGAACTGCCAGTTGTCCCGGACCTCGCGGATATAGTCCAAATCCAGGTCTGAGACCAGGACCTCGTCCTTGGTCCGGCTGGCGGTAGCCAGAATCTTGCCCCGGGGATTGGCAAAGTAGCTGGTGCCGTAAAAGTCGCCGGTTTTCCCGTATTCGCGTCCGACACGGTTAATCACGCCGACATAATACTGATTTGTGGCCGCATAGGCCGGCATGGTTAATTTCCAGATGTGTTCGGACAGTCCGCTGACCGTGGCATTGGGATTGAAGACAATCTGGGCGCCGTTGATGCCGAGAATCCGCGCGCCTTCCGGGAAATGCCGGTCATAGCACAGGATGACCCCGATTTTGGCGTACTTGGTCTGGAACACCGGATAGCCCAGGTTGCCGGGCCGGAAATAGAACTTTTCCCAGAATCCCGGCCAGCAGTGGGGCAGGTGGTTCTTGCGGTATTTGCCGATGTATCTGCCGTCCGCGTCTATGATGACCGCGGTGTTGTAATATTCTCCGGGCTGTTCCTCTTCGTATATCGGCACGACCATGACCATCTTGTATTTCCGGGCCAGTGACTGCATCAGTTTGGTGGTCGGGCCGTTCGGCACCTGCTCCGCCAGCTTATACCAGCGGGTGTTCTGCTCGGCCGCGAAATAGGGGCCGTAGAAAATTTCCTGGAGGCAGAGAATCCGGACTTTTTTGGCTGCGGCCTGCCTGATGAGTTTGAGGTGCTTGTCAATCATGGCCTTTTTAATGGCCTGGTCAGTGCATTCCGGGCCTTTGACATTACTGGCTTGGATTAAGCCGACACGAACGATGTTGGTCATAGTAGCTTCCTCTCTGATTGTTGTTACATGAGGTTACACGTTCGCTTTGCTCAGTGCAAGCAACGGTTACAAGGGGTTACATGAGGTTGCGGTAACTTCGTGTAACATTTTGTAACCAACTGTAACTTCTTGTAACTGTCTATAGTCTAAACGCCTTTGGCAGCAATTCTTTAAGTTTCACTATCTTTGTTTTGTTCTTCCCGTTTGATATAATCACGGTCAGATTCGGCGCAAATTCGGCCATGACCTGCAGACAGGCGCCGCAGGGATAGGTTATCGGTCTGTTGGTCTGCCGGTCTGTTGGTCTGCCGGTCTGATGTTGGGCAACGATGGCAATGGCCTTAAACTTCCGATAGCCTTCGGACACGGCTTTGAATATGGCTACTCGCTCGGCGCAGACAGTCAGTCCGTATGAGGCGTTCTCAATATTGCAGCCCAGGGTTATCTTGTTGTCGGTAGTCAATAACGCCGCGCCGACCCGGAATTTGGAAAAGGGGGCGTAGGCGTTTTTCCGCGCCTGCTTGGCTGTCTGGACTAGTAATTTAAGTTCTTTCATTTCTATTTTCCCGTTGTCGCAGTTGCGCAATCTGCTTTTTTACTGCAGGCCGGGCATTTTTCATCACAGGGTTCGATGTGAATCAGCACCTGGGCGCCCTGGAATGCCCCTAACAGGTCTAATTCCAGGTGTTCGGTCAATCTATGACCGTCATCAACAGTGAGTTTCTTGTTGACCACCAGGTGCAGGTCGATAAACCTGGTATTGCCGGCCCGCCGGGTGCGCATCTTGTGGTAGTTGACGAATTCCGTGGTATGCTGTTCCAGGATGTCCTTGACGGCTTTTTCTTCCTCGTCCGTTAATTTGATGTCGACCAGGTCCCGGACTGATTTCCTGGTCAGCCGGTAGGCCGCGATGATGATTAATATAGCCACGACAATGGCGGCCAGCGGGTCGATAATCCGCAGGCCGGTCAGGTGGACCAGGCCTAATCCGGCCATGACGCCCAGCGAGGTGTAGACGTCAGTGGTCAGGTGCAGGGCATCAGCCTCGAGCGCCGCCGAATGGTATTCCTTGGCCACGGCCATGAGTTTGCGCGAGACATACCGGTTTAATACGACCGATACGGCCATGACCAGTAATCCCAGCCAGATGAATTCTATGGGCGGCTTGCGGATGATTTTATCGATGGATTCGTGGATAATCAGTGCCGCGGCAAAGAATATCAGCGTGGCTTCAATATACCCGGACAGGTTTTCTATCTTGCCATGGCCGAATTGGTGCTCCTTATCCGGCGGCACGGCCGCCGCCCGGACGGAAAAGTAGGCGATAATCGCGGCTAAGAGGTCGATGCCGGAATGGATGGCCTCGGAAATCACGCTGACCGAGCCGCTCATAATACCCACGACTAATTTTCCTACCACCAGCAGGGTATTAGATAGGATGGACAGCCGGGCCACCCGGATTTTTTTCTGATTGCCGATAGTATCAGTTGTCATAAGGGTAAATTCTTAATCTAATCACCGGTTTAAGATTGAGTATTATATGAAGAGCGGGATGAGGATACAATAAAAATCATCGTTAAAAGATTAAGCAGGGCGATGAGCAGGCAGGTTTGGGCGATGCCGAAGAGGGGTATCAGTAGGACACCGGTAAACAGTGCGCCCAGGCAGGCGCCCAGATGGTCAAAGGCGTCTATCATGCCGGCGGTCTGGCCGACACTTGCCCCGTTAGAAAACTCGTTCATATCGTTTTGAGAATGACATTTATAGTTTTCGTCATTGCTACAGGTTTTTCTAACGGGGTGAACGCTTGATTGGATGTACGTCTTGCTTAGGATCGGATAGGCCATGCCGGTGAGCGTGCCGCTGATAATAATAAATGACGATATGAAGAATACCGGTAGGGTGATTTCCAAAAGCGCCATGAGATAAACTAATCCGAGCGAGAGAAGCGTTATGGCAATGTGTATCATCCAGTACCTATGCAAGATAGATGTTTTTTGCCTGAGTAGCCGGTTGGAGATGATTGCGCCCAGGGCCAGGCCGGCCATAAACAGGGCAATCATGAATCCGATATACTGGTAGAGATAACCGTAGATGTTTTGGAAGGCCAGGAGCAGAATCAGTTCCAGGGACAGGCCGGAGAGGCCGATGATGAACATGGACAGCAGGGCGTTGGTCCGTTGGCGGGATTCTTGTTTTCTCAGGAATGACATCCCGAACCAGATGGCGGCTATGAACAGTATGGCGCCTATTATCCACCAGAATTTGATTCCAGCCAGCGTCTTGAAGAAGGTTCCGGATTGGTCGGTCATGGTGTCCCAGAGCACCAGATTGAAGAAATAGGTGATGGGTTTGAGGTCGGTATTGAGATAATGTGTCTTGCGTTTGGCCAGCGCCTCCTGGGTGAGTTTTATCTGGGATTCCGGAAGCATAATCTCAAACGAGGCTGGAGAAACAAAGTATTTGGATTCCACTCCGCTGGCGCAGTAACGGTTGTCCAGCGTCTTGATGTCAAAGGTAATTGTGTCAGGTGCGTCCGTGGCAAAGAAATACGCCTCGGTGCCGGGCGTGACCAGCACCTGCTTAAAGACCGAGGCCAGAGAGTCATAGACCGAACCCGTATAATTGCCCACGTCTTCGCCGAAATAGTTCACGGCCGATGAGCATCTGGTGACCAGCACGCCGCTTTTGCTCAGGCATTGCTTGGCTTCCTTAAAGAAGTCCGTGGTATAGAAACGGTTTATGGTGGCGGTGGACGGGTCAGGTAGGCTGATGATAATCAGGTCGTATAACGTAGACGTGTAGTTATACTTGATAAACTGTCGACCGTCTGCGTAGTGTATCCGCAATCGTTTATCTGTCTCAAGGGGTTTACGGTCTTCAGCAGGCAGGTATTCCTTTACTGTTTTTATTATCTTCGGATCGAGTTGGATATAGTCCAGGGATTCAATCGGATACTTGAGCATCTCCTTAATGGTGCCTTCAATGCCACCGCCGATTAACACGACATTATTCGGTTTTGGATGTTGGGTCATCAGCAGATGCGCCAGCGGTGCGTGGGTATATTCGTCAGGGAATGAGGAGACGTACTTACCGTTCTCAACCAAACTATACTGGTTCTGCAGTTCACCCATGGCGATATTGCCATATTTGGAGTTAGTGGATTTGACTAATTGAATCTCTTTGCCGTAGGTGACTTCCCATCGTTTTTGGATAGATTGGTTCTCAAATGATGCGGTAAATTTCAGTGCTATAATTACATATCCGATAATAAGTGCAATGGAAGCCAATCTGACAATGGTCTTGGGGATAAGGGTTATGGCTAACAGTAGTGTAATACCGTTGGATATCAGGATTATCTCAAAGGCAGTAAAGCGTTCCACCAGCCAGAAGGTGAACAGGATTCCGGCCAGGAGCGAGCCCAGCGCCTCCCAGACGTAGACATTACCGATGGATTGGGCTGAATCATTCTTCTCAGCGTATATCTTACAAGCAACCGGGAAGGCAATGCCAATCAGGATGCTGAAAGGCACAACCAGTAGGAAACTCATATAGAGCGTCTGGGAAAAGGGGATATGCTGTCCCAGAGGAATATCCAGCATCAGACGGCTGATGCGGATGAGATAAATCTGGAAGGGAAGTATTATGGTAATCAGCAATAAAATAGCAATCAGGATGGAAACCGAGGATTTGATTCTGTCGGTGATAAATGAGGCGATAAATGCGCCGAGGGTTATGCCGAGCAGCCAGGCCGTAAAGATAATGCCCAGGCAGAGTTCGTTGCCGAAGAATACCACCAGCAGTTCCCGCAGGGCAATGGTCTGGGCAATCAGGGCGATAAATCCCAGCCAGACAAAGGTGATGATAAGAATAATGTCTTTTCTCATATTGGAGGCAATGATATATCCGCTACAACCACTTTACCAGTGTATTTTCTGGTTTCCGGATTATTAAATCCTATTTTAGGATATCCGAAGGTAACGGTTATTTTTGCCCTAACGGCAATGCCCAGGGGTTGACCGGAATTCGTGTCCAGTCCGGAAGGGATGTCAACTGCCAGCACGGGTTTGTTCAGGGAATTTACCTGCGCGATGAGTTCCTTTATCGGGCCCTGGATTTCTCTGGTTAGTCCGATGCCGAAGATGGCATCAACTATGATGTCAGCGGATTTTAATAATCTCAAAGTGGATTTATTCAGCGGATGTATAGTAATTCCCAACTTACGAACGATATTAAGATTTATGTCAGTGGCTTCCCGCCCGAGGCGAGGCTCGCCAGAGGCGGCGGACCTGGATTTACGGTCCTTGATATCGCCCAGATATATAACGCTGACCTTATAGTGGTTATTGTGGAGATGCCGGGCGATAACGAACCCGTCTCCGCCGTTATTGCCCTTGCCGCAGATGACCACGATCCTGGATGATTTCCTTCGGATTAACCTTATAGTTTCCTCAGCCGCGGCCCGGCCGGCGTTTTCCATCAGGAGTAGTGATGGTATGCCGTATTTGGCCGTGGCCAGCCGGTCTATCTGCTGGAGTTGTTTACGGTTGAGGTGTTGCATTTAATTTAATCGCCTGATTCGGGCAGATGTCAATGCACAGCCCGCAGCCGCCGCAGAGATTCCTGATAACCGAGCATCTCTTGCCATTATACGATATGGCCTGGAATCCGCCATCTTTACAGACCGTAAAACACCGGTGGCAGTGCCCGGATAGGTTCAGGATACACTTTTTCTGATTAATCTGTGCAATCGGATTTTGGTGTTTAAGGGCCGAGAGTTTGACCAGTCGTTTATTGGACAAGCCAACCAGGTCTTTGATGTCTTTTATCTTGTGGCTGAGCAGATAATTATTGAGCCCGTGTTTGAGTTGGTGGATGATGGAGTATCCGGACAGCATCACGGCCGTGCAGAGCTGGAGGGTCTGGGCGCCGAGGAGCATAAACTCCACTGCATCTTCCCAGTCAAAGATGCCGCCTCCGGCGCTGATGGGCAGACCGGTGGCTTCAGACATCTCAGCAATACAGCGCAGGGCAATAGGTTTGATGCCTCGGCCGGCATAGCCGCCAAAGGTGCTTTTGCCTTTGACATTTGGTAGGGGAGCTAGGGTGTTGATATTAACCCCGGGCAGTGATTTTACGGTATTTATGCCGGAGAGCGCATCGGCTCCGTTATCAGCGCAGGCCCGGGCAATCACCTTTATGTCCGTGACATTGGGCGTGAGTTTGACCATGACCGGAATCGCCACAGCCTTCTTTACTGCCTTGGTGGCCAGACCGGCTAGTTTCGGGTCTTGGCCTATCAGAGAACCCATGCCTTTTTCCGGCATACCGTGCGGGCAGGAGACATTCAGTTCCAGTGCATCAGCGCCGCTGTCGGCCATCATTCGGGCTAATCTCTGCCAATCCTTAGGTTTATTTGCGGCCATGATGCTGGCGATAATGATTTTATCAGGTGAGGTCCTCTTAATCTGCTTAATCCATTTTATCCACTGATCTGGGCTGTCCGAGGAAATCAGCTCGATATTGACCAAGCTTTTGGTATTATTAATCACCGCCAGGCGCGGTTTGGGGCTTCTGGTTGGGTTCAGCGATACGGTCTTGGTGACCGCGCCGGCCCAGCCCTGTTCTAATCCGCGCAGAATCATCTCGGCATTGCGGGTGGGCGGCCCTGAGGCCAGGATAAAGGGGTTGTCGAACTCCAGGCCGCAGAAACCTACTTTAATATTGGCTGATTTCATAGACAGACTAATTACCAAAATGTATAGGATTAGACAAGTAAAAATGAAACAAGTCCTCTTGACATTGATAATTCTGTCATACACCGGATATTGCCTTATTGGCGAACCGCAGACACAAAAGATGGATGATCTCTACCAGAAGACCAAGGAGATATATTCGGCTATCGAGAAACTGGAATCATCCAGCCTCCCGGAACAGCAGGAGGGGTTTGACAAACTCCGGGCCATGGGTCCGGCAGTGCTGCCATTCTTGTCCGCACACCTCAAGGAAAAGGCGGTATTCCTGGAACTGACCAGGCAGATTATCGAGCAGGGCATAGCCAAAAGCAATTCGGGCGTGGCATTCACCACGCCGCTGCATGACCTGGGCCGGATGCCGACCGATGCGGCTTTTATCGAGAAATATTTCTACGGCCGTTATCTGGCGGCCTTGAAGATGTTTGAACAGGAGAGTTATTACGAGGCCAAGGATTTGGTTGTGGCCATCATGACCATAGAGAAAAACCTGTCTTTTAGGAACCAACTCCAGCTTCTGAAGATCCAGTGCGAGGAGCGGCTTATTCAGAGCGGAGTGTTACGGGCTACGCTGACGGCCAAGCCGAGGGAAGGACTGTCGGCCGGATTATATGAGAGCCCGGACCGGGTCAGCCTGATTTTGAAACTGGAAAATGTCAGCCTGGTGCCGATTGAAATAGATTTCGGCAAGGATAATATTATTGCGCTTAATGCCAGTTTCAATCTCTACGACCCGTTCGGCAGTTTTAATAATAAGGTCAGGACCGAGCAGATACCGCTGAAGCTTGAGGCGCTCAAGCTCAAGCCCAGTGAAAAGATGGAATGGGAATTTGTCCTGGAACTCGGGCGGGACAACCCGGACAGCCCGTTTTACCGAACCTACATGCTTTATGCGGAAATCAGCCCGCGGAATATAAAAAGCGAGGCGCTGGAAAAAAGCATTGGGATAGCACAGACCATCAGGAAAATTGTTTCCACTAATCTCAATTTGAGGGTATTCCCACCGGAAGTCGGGCCGGTCCTGAAGAATCCGCTGGCCAAGCTGGAGGTCGCTATAAAAGGTGGCGTGCCGCTGGATATATTTCTGTGCAGTCTATTGGTGCCGGAGTCGGAGCAGCCCAAGGCCATTGAACTGCTGATTATGGTTTTGGAACAACCGCCGGCCAAGGTGGAAAGCGGGCTGGTCATCTCGCCCCAGGTCTGGGATACGGTAATAATGAATTGCCTGAAACATGTCACCAATCTGCCTTTTGAGATAAATAAAAGCACCTGGCTGGAGTGGTTCCGGCAGAAGAAGAAATAATTTTTATATTGACATCGACTTTAAGATAAGATAAGAAGATTTGAGGAGGACAAAACTATGAAGAAGATTATCATTACGTTGGTTTTATTACTCGCTGGTGTGGCATTTATCACTAACGGATGCAATTGCGGTAATGATACCTCTGGAACAGACGGCGGCAGGAACAGCGTGATTACCGAAACGCCGGTCGCAACGGTTGCGGTCCGGATCGGCTTCCCCAGAAAGGGTCTGATTCTCAACCACTACGGCGAAACCCTGTCTAGGACCAATATCCTCGAGAAAAATTCCCTGGCCGGTTCACTCAGTCCGGTTGAGGACGAAATGGCGTTGAGGACTGCCATAATAAATAAGAGTTTTGATGTAGCCTTCATTTCGGACTTCCAGGCTATTCTGACTCTGGGCGCTGATTTCAACGGGATACTTATTGCCAATCTGGGTTCACTAGGGCGTTCAGACCTGATGGTTCTTCCGGAGTCACCGGTCCAGAAAATCAGCGATTTGAAGGGCCGGAAAATCGGCGTAACCTTTAATACCGCAGAACATTCATTGCTGCTAGGCTGGTTCAGGCGGGAAGGGCTGCAGGAAGGCCGGGATATAGAACTGGTCAATACCAATGACAATGATAAACTGGGCGCTTTACAGGGGTTTAAGATAGATGCCCTGGTAGCCACTGACCCAAAGGTTGAGGAATATCAGCGTAAAACACCGCCGTACCGGAGCGTCTACGATTCCCATAATTACAGCGTGGTTTTGATGTCCAAGGATTTCTATAAACAACAGCCCAAGGCAGCCGCACGCTTTGTTAACGCCTTGAAGGAAGCCACGCTGTTTATCTCCACTCATAAGCCGGATGTCAATAACTGGATTAAGGGTTATTGCGGGATAAGCGAGGACCTGATTTGGGGGGTCTCCAGCATTAATATCGGATATTTCAGCACCCGTAAGATTAATGAGGCCAAAATCTACCTTTCGGATACCTTTACAGGCAATCTTAAGAACCTGGCTGCGTATGCCCTACAGCAGAAGTTAATCTATAAGACGTTGATTATCAGCGACCTAATGGCCCAGGAACTCCAGGACGAGGCCAAGAAGGAGATAGACCCGCTGAAATACGACCCGGCCGGCGTCAAGGCGGTAAAATAATTTCTACGGAAAAATAACGAAAATACTTGACATTTTTATCGCATAGTGTATAAGAATGCCAAATCGGTAAAAATAACATATTAACCAAAGACATAGAGACAATCCAACCCCCTCTGAAAATTGTCCGGATGTTGATTTCCTGACTGTAAATTAACATATCTTATTACATAGGTGCATACTAATCAATGGCGTTAAAACCAGTTATCATCGGGTTAACAGGAGGTATCGGAAGCGGTAAAACCTATGTGGCCGGGATATTCAGAGGACAGGGCGGTAAGGTGATAGACGCCGACCGAATTGCCCATCAGGTGATTGATTGTCCGGCCGTCCGGAGGACGCTTATTAAGTGGTATGGCCGTGATATCCTGGATAAGAACGGTCGAATCATCCGCCGGAAGGTGGCTGAAGTAGTATTCGTCGGACCAGGAAAAATCCGGCGTTTAAACAGGTTAACTCATCCGTATATCAGAAAGGAGATGCTCAACCGGATAAAAAGAGCCGGCAGTTCGGTCATCGTGATTGACGCACCTCTTCTATTGGAATCCCATCTGGATAAACTCTGTGACTATGTGGTATTCATCCGGACCCCTGAGAAACTGAGGTTAAAACGAATCATGGCTTCAAGGGATTGGGATCTTACCGAGTCAAGAAGGCGGGCCAGGCACCAGATGCCTTTATCTAAAAAGAAGTCAATGGCAGATTTTACAATCAACAACAGTACGTCCGCTACAGCGTTGGCGCAGGTAAAACGTATTTTCAAGATGATAAGTAAACAGAAGCAATAATGAATTTCAGTTCTAATGATTATATAATAATTAAGGAAAGTGGCGCCTGTGGCGCCATCTAAGTTACTGTAACGACTAAAGTCTAACAGTAACTAAGAGAGGAATTAATATGCCGAGAATTGCCAAGGAAAAACCCACCAATCCTGTAGAGCCGGTAATTAAGGAAAAGGAAACCAAGGAAAAAGAAATCAAGCCGGCGCCGGTGCTGGAGGATACCAATGCCAAATATGAAGAAATTAAGAAGTCGGAGTTGTATTTGACCAAGCTCCAGAAGATGACCAGCTCGGAACTATTTGCCCTGGCCAAAAAGGAAGGCATGACCGAGTATAGCGGATTGAAGAAACAGGATTTGATATTCCGCATTCTGCAGAATCGGGCCAGCCAGAATGGACTGACCATCGGAGAGGGCGTGCTGGAAGTCCTGCCGGACGGATTCGGATTCCTGCGTTCCCCTGATTATAACTATCTTCCTTCACCGGACGATATTTATGTCTCGCCGTCTCAGATCAAGAGATTTGGGATGCAGACTGGTCTGGTGATTACCGGACAGATTCGGCCGCCCAAAGAAGGCGAGAAATACTTCGCGCTGCTCAAGGTCGAAGCCATCAATCACGAAAATCCCGAACTGCGTCTGAGCCGGGTGTTCTTCTCTGATTTAACGCCGCTCCATCCCAATGAACGGCTTATCTTGGAAACCACGCCGGACGAGATTTCCATGCGCATTATGGACCTGGTTACGCCCATCGGCAAGGGCCAGCGCGGACTGATTGTCGCCTCGCCCCGGACCGGCAAGACCGTGTTGCTTCAGAAGATTGCCAATAGTATCGCCAAAAACCATCCCGAGGTTTATCTGATTGTCCTGCTGATTGACGAGCGGCCTGAAGAAGTGACCGATATGCAGCGTTCGGTCAAAGGCGAGGTAATCAGTTCCTGCTTTGACGAACCGCCCAGCCGGCACATCCAGGTGGCTGAAATGGTCTCCAATAAAGCCAAGCGCCTGGTGGAATACGGTAAGGATGTGGTTATTCTGCTTGATTCCATTACCCGTTTGGGCCGGGCCTATAACACCGAGGCTCCGCACAGCGGTAAGATTTTGACCGGTGGCATTGACGCCACGGCCCTGCAGGGACCCAAGAAGTTCTTCGGCGGCGCCCGCAAGATTGAAGAAGGCGGCTCGCTGACCATCCTGGCCACGGCTCTGGTTGATACCGGCAGTCGGATGGATGAGGTCATCTTCGAGGAATTCAAAGGCACCGGCAATATGGAAATCCATCTGGATAGAGGGCTGGCCGACCGGAGAATTTTCCCGTCCTTTGACATCACCATGTCTGGTACCCGTAAAGAGGAATTGATTGTCGACCCGGACGAGTTGAGGAGGGTTTGGATGCTTCGGAAAGGGTTGCTGGCTGAAAAGCGCAACCCGCTGGAGATTATGTCCTGGCTGATGGAGAATATTTCCAAGACCAAGAGCAACGTTGAATTCCTGATGAAGTTCAAGGTGACATAAGAGATGGCCATCTAGTTTGACGGATAGATGGTTTATTTGGTTTTGTCCACGAATGTCCCGCCGGTGATTTCGGCCAGTTGTTTCAGAAAATCGGTATTGACTTCAAGAGCAGGCAGATCCGGCTTGCCCGCGCCCGGCGAACCTATGGCAATGGTGTTAATCTTGACCTGCCTGATTTCATTAATCTTGCGGATGGCTTCCACGATATCTTTGGTCTCGATTATCTTGCCTTCGGTCGGGTAGCCGTCGGTCAGCAGGTAAAAGGTGTCCGCGCCGTCCACCTCATCCAGCGGTGATTCCGGTTTTTTGGACGAGGTTTCGACCATTATCTTATAGGCATATTCCAGTGCATCGTAAGTCGTGGTGGCGCCGTGCGGTTTTTGGCGGTCAATGGCGTCTATGGCCGAAAGCTTGTTGTCAAAGGTTGCCGGAATCGTCTTAATCTTCCAGGCCCGAATCCCGCTGCTGTAAAATATTATGGAGAAATTCACCCGTTCATCCAGGTTATAGATGGCGTTGACCAGTTCTTTCTTGACCGCATCCAGCCTGGTCTTGACCTGTTTCTTGTCTATATCCTTTTTTCTTTTCTCGAGGTGTTCAGGTATAGGCGGTTTTTTGCCCTCGTCCTCGCCAGTTCCGCTGATAACCACCTTTTCTTTCTTCTTTTCTTCTGCCGGCTTAGGCGTGTCTTTGACCGGCGCTTCCATACTGCCTGAGGTATCCAGCAGGAAGACGATGTTGGATGACTCAATGGGCAGTCCGTAATACTCGCCCAGGATAATAGCTTTGGTGGTCAGCAGCGGGTCATTGCCCTCATTCGGTAGTTTCTTGGTGATTTCCTCGAGCAGTTTCAGGACCGCGGATAAGACCCGCGGTTCCACCTTGTCGCGTTCTTTTAATATGGGCTTGAGAAGTTTAAACACCGAAGCCGGCTCCAGGGCGCGGAAATAATCCAATATCGCCAGTTTTACCTGCCAGTTGGTCTTGCCTTGGAGCAATTCCGAGGCCGGCTCCAATGCCTCCGGCGTTTTCAGTTGTCCCAAAGCCCGGAAGGCCGCCACCTGGATCGTTACCTTCCGGTCGTTGATTAAAGACAGCAGTTCCTTGGTTACTTCAGGTTTATTGATGCTGCCCAAGGCCTTGATGACATAAAACCTGAAACGCCATTCCTCTTTTTGCCGGCTGGCGTTTTCCCGTATCAGCTTGACGGCCTTGTCCTCTTTTATCCGGCCCAACCCGGCAACGCAGGCGTCGATGACCCTGAGGCTGATGGCCTCTTCCTTCTTGCCTTTCCTGCCCTGGTTGAGTTCATTGAAAATCTGGTTGCTCAGTAAAATAACGACCTCGCCTTCCACCGGCGGCGACATATTATCTGTCAGTTTGGAGACGATGCTGATTCTGACCTCTTCGCTATGATTCTTGGATTCGGCCAGGAATTCCTTCTTGGCTTTTTCCCAGTCTGATTCAGCCGGATATAGCGGGGTGGAGAACAGCAACCCGGCAAATGCCATGAGTATATAACGGTATGCTATATGCATAGTTTATACTATAACCGGTTGGGTGTTGGTTGTCAAGCCACTTGATAAATTTATGCAAAATATTTGACTAATCACCGATTCTTGATTATAGTCCCTCCAATGAGATTATGCCGAAAGACAAGCGATTATTAAGCCAGCCGGATATAAACCAGACCCTGGTAAAACTGGCCGGCGATATCATTTCCTGTCATTCCTCACCTAAAGAAAAAGATTCACTGGTATTAATCGGCATCCATCGCCGGGGCGTGTCTCTGGCCAAACGGCTTAAGGCCATCATCGAGAAGAAGATAAAGCGAATTCTGCCTCTGGGCACCCTGGATATTACGCTTTACCGCGATGACTTGGATACCATCGGACACCTGCCCGTGGTTAAGAATACCGATATCCCTGTAGACCTGACTGACAAGAGCGTGGTCCTGGTTGATGATGTGCTGTTCACCGGCCGGACCATCCGCTCGGCCCTGAACGAACTGGCCGAGTTCGGACGTCCTAAGCGCATCCAACTGGCGGTGTTGATAGACCGGGGGCACCGTGAACTGCCCATCTGCGCTGATTATGTCGGCAAGACCGTTCAGACCAAGTCCGATGAAATCGTCATGGTCCGGTTAAAGGAAACAGACGGAACGGATGAAGTGGTGATTACCAAGAAGCCGATGCATAAGGCGGTAAAGGTTAACTAGATATTATGACTCCTGATAAGAAATTTGTCTGGACTCAAACGCATCTCCTGGGGCTGGAGAATCTCTCGGCCCAGGAAATAACCCATATCCTGGATACGGCTGAGTCTTTCAAGGAGATTTCCACCCGCAATATCAAGAAGGTGCCCACCCTGCGCGGCAAGGTAGTGGTTAATATGTTTGTCGAGCCCAGCACCCGGACCAGGATGTCTTTTTCCCTAGCCGCCAAGCGCCTGAGCGCTGACGTGGTGGATTTCTCGCCATCGACCAGCAGTTTATCCAAGGGCGAGACCCTCAAGGACACGGCCCGCAATATCGAGGCCATGGGTATTGATATCGCCATCATCAGGCACACGGCTCCGGGCACGCCTCATATGCTCTCCCGCATCATCGACGCCAGCGTGATTAATGCCGGGGACGGGGCGCACGAGCATCCGACCCAGGGTCTGCTGGATATCTTTACCATGCGCGAGCAAAAGGGCCGGATTAAGGGCCTGAAGGTCGCCGTGGTGGGCGATATCATGCACAGCCGGGTGGCTCGGAGCAATATTTGGGGCCTGACCAAATTGGGCGCTGAAGTGATTGCGGTCGGACCGCCTACCCTTATTCCCCAGCAGATACGGGAACTGGGCGTTAAGATTGCCTACGATATTGATAAAGTAATTCCTGAAGTGGATGTGATAAATATCCTGCGCATCCAGTTGGAGCGTCAGCGCAGTAAGTTCTTCCCGACGGTCCGTGAATACGCCCGGCTGTTCGGCATAAATTCCGAAAGGCTCAGACACGCCAAAAAGGACGTGATGATTATGCATCCGGGCCCGATTAACCGGGGCGTGGAAATTACCCCGGACGTGGCTGATGGCACGCACTCGGTTATCCTGCGCCAGGTCACCAACGGATTATCCGTCCGTATGGCCGTGTTGTATCTGGTATCCGGACAACCGAAAGCAGAAGAAGCAGAGTAATAAATATGACAACGATTCTTATTAAGAACGGTCGTGTAATAGACCCGGCCAATAAAATAGACAAGGTTACTAATGTCTTTATCGAGAACGGTAAGATAAAATCCGTTGGTCCTAAAACGCCTAAGGCAAATAAAACCATTGATGCCAAGGGCCTGATTGTCACCCCGGGGCTGATTGATATGCACGTTCATCTGCGCGAGCCGGGCAAAGAGGATGAGGAAACCATTGCCTCAGGCACAGCCGCGGCTATCAACGGCGGATTCACCTCGGTCGCCTGTATGCCCAATACCGACCCGGCTATTGACAACGAGGCATCGGCTGAGTTCGTCTATCTCCAGGCCAAGCGGGCCGGTAAGGCCAATGTATTTCCCATCGGCGCGGTGACTAAGGGCCGCAAGGGCGAGGAAATCTCCGAGATGGGCCAGCTTTTCAGGGGCGGGGCAGTCGGATTCTCAGACGACGGCGCGCCCATCAAGAGCGCTGAGGTGGTGCGTCGGTCTTTGGAATACAGTAAGATGTTTGACAAGCCCATAATTGACCACTGCGAAGATATGGACTTAATCCGGGACGGCACCATGAGCGAAGGCAGTGTCTCGGTCACGTTGGGCTTAGTCGGAATGCCTCCGGTCTCGGAAGAGATTATGGTCTACCGGGATATTGCTCTGGCCAAACTGACCGATGGCAAACTCCATATAGCCCATATCTCCACCAAGCGGGCCGTAGAATTAGTCAGACAGGCCAAAAAAGGCGGTATTAAGGTCACGGCCGAGGTTACGCCACATCATCTGACCCTGACCGATGATTATGTCAAGACCAGCGATTTCAATACCAATTACAAGGTCAATCCGCCGCTCAGGACAAAATCCGATGTCGAGGCGCTCAAGGCCGGTCTGAAAGATGGCACCATCGACGCCATTGCCTCGGACCACGCGCCGCATGCCGAAGAGGAAAAGGACGTGGAATACAATGTTGCGCCGTTCGGTATCATCGGCATGGAAACCCTCCTGCCGGTGGTCCTGACCGAACTGGTGCACAAAAAAGTCATCACCATCAACCAGTTAGTTGCATCATTGACTGTAAATCCGGCCCGCATACTGGGCATTCCTAAAGGCACGCTCTCTGTAGGCGCTGATGCCGATGTGACGCTCATAGACCTCAATAAGGAATGGGTTATCGACCCGGCTAAATTCAAGTCCAAGAGCCGCAATTGTCCCTTTGCCGGCTGGAAGGTCAAGGGGAAAGCAGTCAGCGTCATAATAGCAGGCCACGTTATATAACCGCAAAAGTGTCATTCCTGCGAAAGCAGGAATCCAGTAAACATGTTAAGGATATTGCCGTCGTTATTACTTCTAATCGTTATCTGTGGTTGCTCCAAGCCCGCCCAGCCAGTTGAGCCAATTACACCAGTTGCGGTTAAAACCGAGCCGAAATTACCTTCGCCGGATTCGGTTATGGCTGAGATGAAAGAAGAATTGGGTGATGGTTATCTCATAGATTATGCTGCGCCGTATGTGATAGCTGGGAATATCCCGAGACCGGAATTAGACCGTATCAGGGATGGCACAATCAAAGGATGTTCGGCTGCGCTTTATCAGGATTACTTTGAGAAGAAGCCGGATTACCTGATAAAGGTATATCTGTTTAAGGATGCGGAGACCTACGAGGACTATTGCGTCCGGATAGGCGGCCGCAAGCCTTCCAGCCCTTACGGATTCTACCAGGATGCTACCCGGAGTCTGATAATGAATATCGGTACCGGAACCGGCACCCTGGTCCACGAAATGGTCCACGCCCTGATTAAGCCGGACTTTCCGGATGCGCCGGCCTGGTTTAACGAGGGTCTGGGCTCGCTCTATGAGCAGTGCAGAATTGAGAGTGGCGGCTCTCTGAGGGGGTTGATTAACTGGCGTTACCAGGGATTGATGGAAGGCAAGGCAGAGAATAAGCTCAGACCGCTCAAAGACCTGCTTAAGTTGACAGAGGATGAATTCTACGGCCAGGGCAAGGGTCTCAATTACGCCCAGGCCCGGTATTTCTGTCTCTATCTGCAGGAGCAAAAGGTACTGTCCAAATTCTATAAACGATTCAGGGATGATTTTAAGGGTGACCAGACTGGCACTAAATTCGTGGAACAACTCCTCAATAAATCAATAGATAGTATTGACAATGATTGGCAAAAATGGGTTATTACGGTGAAGGATATAGAAGAATTACGGTAGAAACCACAGATTGCACCGATTACACCGATTAATCTGCGGAATCTGTGAAATCTGTGGTTGAAATTGTATGTCACAAATTAGATTACACAAGTTTCTGGCTCATTCCGGTCTGGCCTCGCGCCGGCACAGCGAGGTGCTTATCCAGGAAGGCAAGGTTAGGGTCAATAATAAGGTCATCACCGAACTCGGATTCATGATAGACCCGGACCGGGACAAGGTCTATTTCTCCGGCCGGCTCTTAAAGCCCGAACCCAAGGTCTATTACGTCATCAACAAGCCCAAGGGTTATCTCTGCACCAATGCGGTTTTTCCGGCCAAGGGCAACGCGTTGATGACCTATACCGGGCATGAGCCGAGAGTGGTCGATTTAGTTAAGACCCGGGAGCGGCTCTATACGGTCGGGCGGTTGGACAAGGATTCCGAAGGTCTGATTATCGCCACCAATGACGGCGGATTCTGCCAGCGGGCCAGCCATCCCAGTTTTGAGGTGCCCAAGACCTACTTCGTATCGGTCCGGGGCCACTTGGACGGGGCGGTGATGGAAAAGGTCCAGAAGGGCATCTGGCTGTCCGAAGGCCGGACCGCCCGGACCAAGGTAAAAATAATCAAACGGGAACGCGAATTCACCTCGCTCCTGATTACGCTGACCGAAGGCAAGAAACGCGAGGTCCGGCGCCTCTTCGCCCGGTTCTCATACCCGGTCAAGCAACTCAAAAGAATCAGCATCGGTAACCTGCACTTAGGCGACCTCAAACCGGGCCAATACCGCCAGGTGTCATACGAGGAATTGGAAGCCACCATATTCCCCAAAGCAAATCCACCCAGGGCGAAGTTTTCCCCGGTATAGCTATACATATTGATAATAGGGGCTGCATCTTACTATTCAAGGGCATATAGATTACTATTTAAAGGTGTGGTATTTACTATTCCAGTGTATATATCTTACTATTTAAAGGTATGGTATTTACTATGTAAGTATATATAGCTTACTATTTAAGGGTGTGCAGTTTACTATTCAAGTATATGCATCTTACTATTTAAGGGTATGGTATTTACTATACAAGTAGACATATCTTACTATATTAAGGATGTATAGATATTGTCCACAGGGTATTACCCCTGGGGGTATCCCGGGGGAGGGGTAGGGTACCCCCCTCTATTTAGGGGTAAAATATTGGTTTTAAAGGTGGTGCCTAATAATCATCCGGTAATCTACCGGAAAAATATCATTTTCCTTGACTGCCACTATAAAGTAAGCATATTAGACATTTTATTGTAATAAGCAAGGAGGTGTTTTATGCGCGACAAGACAAGACTGACGAGATACGCCATGGCAATATTGCTGGCGGTTTTTGCGGCCATCTTTAATTACGCCGGTTGCGGCGGCGGCAGCAGCGGCAGCAGCGGCGATGGTTCAACGTCCAATCCTCCGGCGCAGGTAGCCTCGCCGGTTCCGGCTAATAGTTCGGTCGATAGGCCGGTTAATCAGCAATTGGGCTGGGCCGCGGCCAGCGGCGCCACCTCTTATGATGTCTATTTCGGAATAACCAGCGCCGGCTGGTCGCCGATTACGACCAGCATTACCGCCCTTAATTATACCTCTCCGACTGCCCTTGCTTATGCCGCCACTTATTACTGGCGGATTGATTCCAAAAATTCAGACGGCACGACTGCCGGGACGGTCTGGAGTTTCCAGACCCGGCCGGCGTCCGGCTCGCTTGATGTCAGTTTTGATTCTGATGGCGTGGTAACCACCACCATCGGCAGCAGCAATGAAGGCGCCCGGGGTATTGCCATTCAGTCCGACAATAAAATCGTGGTGGCCGGCCGGGCTGATACCGGATTTAACTGGGATTTTGCCTTGGCCCGCTACAACGCAAACGGTTCGCCGGATACCACCTTTGGCACAAGCGGCATCACCACGACTGACCTGGGCGGTACGGAATATGTCAACGCCCTGGGCATCCAGTCAGACGGCCGGATTGTAGCCGCCGGGACTAACAGTCCGTTTCTATTAGCGCGTTATACGACCGCCGGAATTCTGGACACGGGCTTTGGCTTATCCGGCACCGGCGTGGTGACGACCACGATACAAAACGGCGCCACGGTCAATGCTCTGGCCATCCAGCCGGACAATACGATTATCGCAGCCGGCAAATCCTGGAACGGCTCTAATGACGACATTGCTGTAGCCCGGTACAGCAGTGACGGTGTTATTGACAACACCTTTGGTTCAAACGGCGTGGTGACTACCGCCATCGGGGCCAATATTGATGTGGCGAATTCCGTGGCCGTTACCGGCACCAAGATTGTGGTGGCTGGAGAATATGTTGACGGGACTTCTTCTTTTGCCCTGGTCCAGTATGGCGCGAATGGCGCACTGGATACCACCTTTGATTCTGATGGCATCGTAACCACGACGATAGAAAGCACTACGGATTATTCATTTGCCGTGGCCATACAGCCGGACAACAAGATTGTGGTGGCCGGTAGCTCGGGGGATGGCAAATTCGCCTTGGCTCGTTACAACACGGATGGTTCTCTTGATGCCACCTTTGATTCAGATGGCATAGTAACCACAACAATAGGAGCCGGGTCTAGCGTTGTTGCTTTGGCCATCCAATCAGACGGCAAGATTGTCGCGGTTGGTACCGAGGGTTCAGGATCTCAGATTGCCTTGGCCCGTTACAACACGGATGGTTCTCTTGATACCGCCTTTGGCACAAACGGCATCGTGACTACAAGGGTAGGGGTTGTTTATAATTATGCCTATGCCGTGGCGATTCAATCAGACGGTAAAATTGTGGTGGCCGGCGGTTCTGATGGCAGCGAGTTTATCGTGCTGCGTTACTGGCCATAAACTCTGATTAGCGCACTCAGCGGTACATCACCTATCCAATTTGGCGGGAGTGGTAATCAAATCGTTATCAGATGATCGTTCTGCTTGAGCCATTTCCGGTGTTGCTGGTATTCCGGGCAGAGGCCGGCGACCTTGTTCCAGAACCGCTGGGAGTGGTTGGGGTGGGCCAGGTGGCAGATTTCGTGCGTCACCAGGTAATCCAGCACCGGCAGCGGCGCCATAATCAGCCGCCAGCTGAAATTAAGATTACCGGCCCGGCTGCAGGAACCCCATCTGGTTTGGGCGTTGTTGATCCTGAGCCGCCGGTATTTCAGGCCGGTTTGCCCCGCATAGAAATCAGCCCGCTCCTGCAGTTTGCCGCGCGCCTGTTCCCAATACCATTTTAGGAATATTCTTTTGGCCTTGCTCTGATAGCTACTGGATAGGAAGAATGCCTGGCTGAAAAACAGGGGCGCGTTTTGGTTATCCACCACGTATAATTTGTATGCCTGTCCTAAGTATAAGAACTTCTCGCCGGTGATAAATTGCTTGGGCGTTGGCTGGGGCCGGCTCTTGAGTTCGGCGATTTTCTTTCTGACCCAGCCGGACTTCCGGCGCACGATGTCTTCAATGTAGGCCAGGGGAGCGGCCAGCGGCGCGCGCACCACCAGGGTGGCATCCGGGGCAATGACCAGCGCCACGCTCCGGCGCCCGGAACGGATGATTTTGCTAATTAATTGCATTCTGTTCGGTTATACCGCAAAGGGTGTTTTTAACGTGGTAATTCAGTTTCTCGTATTTTTTCACCTTTATCTTTACCAGCGCATAATTATTTTCCCTCTTTGAATTCAGCCATCTTCTTCCATACCTGTTTATCTGGACGTCAGAAAGGCCGGGATTAATATGGCCGCTAAAACTGCCAGGCCACAAGTCAGGCAGATGCACAGAATCAATGGGATAAAATACGCCAGGACCGCCTTGCCGGTTGATATCCGGTGGGTTTCCCTGAACCCGATGATGACCAGGACAATGAACCATATTCCGCCCACATAAGCGCCGCAGAACGGAAGGATGTTAAATAATGAAGGGCTGGCCCCTGCATAGACAAAAGACCTGAATGTGGCTTCAAATCCTTTTTTATTACCGCCCAGCACCATTAGGCAGAGATGATAGATACCAGTCATGACAAAAGTCATTATTACAATGAACAGAGGCGATACGATAACCCAGGCGCCTAATAGAAGGTGTAAAGGAAAATTCCGCAGAAACGGTATCTTTTCGATTTCCATTGAAAGGAAAGGAATATGTAGCGCATTGTACAGTAATTGCCAGCTGGCTCCAAAGACAATGCCGATAAATCCCAGAATTAGGATATATATCAGCGGCTTGCCGATGCCAGCCTTGGTCGGCATCTGGTTGAAGAAGCGGGTTGGGTGGAACATGGATTCCCTCCAGGTGTTAAATAAGCGGGTGAGTATTGAGCCCTGGTCATCCCAGGTGATTATCTTGTCGGTTGTTTCCGGTGAGGGGGTGTTTGGCATGGCCATAGTCATCTGGGCTCCGCAATGCGGGCATTTATCCGCGTTGGAAACAAGTCCGGTTTCTCTGGCGCATTTGGGACACAACATACAGAACTCCTTTCGTTAAGTTTTTACCTTGTTTTGAATCCTGGTATTTCTAATACCAATTTTGGCAATCTCTCGGTATCTTTCTTGACGTTTTTCCGGCTGGCAAGGTTCAGCGCTAAATGTAACAGCGGATGGTCCAGGTTTCCGGATAACCTTCGTAAGATTGATGATATCTTGGTGAATTCCTTCTTGACCCAGATTTCTCCGGCCTGGAGCTCATAGGGGGTCATATTTTTCGGTTTGAATACCACCGTGGAATGGTCATAATACTTCCAGTCCGTGGTCAGCAGACGGCCTTCCCGTTTCAATTGTTCGTATATCCGTGTTCCGGGATAAGGCGTCAGGACATTTAAAGAGGCCGTGCCGACCTGGTTCTTTTGCAGAAAGGCCAGGGTTTCCGGGAATGTATCCTTGGTGTCGCCGTCAAAGCCGAAAACCATCGAGGCGTGGAAATGGATGCCCAAATCCTTGACCATTTTTATGGCGTCTTCGATGCCCCGGATTTCCTTGATGGATTTGCGCATGGTTTTCAACTGCGCTTCAGCCACGCTTTCCAGTCCGAAGAAGAGCGCGGCGCAGCCGCTGTCCGCCGCCAGTTTCATCAGTTCCGCATCGTGGACGAATGAGATAGATGCCTGGCCCACCCACTTGATTTTATAAGCGGTGATGGCCTTGAACAGTTCCTTGGCGTAATTTGGTTTGCCGATGATATTATCATCCAGGAATATGAATATCTTGCCCCGCGAGTCTTCGATATCGCGGACCACATTGCTGATAGGAGCGTGGCGGATTTCCTTGCCGAATATGTCGGAGACGCAGCAGAACTCGCAGCTATACGGGCATCCGCGGGTGGTCATGACCGGAATGACATTGAATAATCTTTTCTTGGTCTCTTTCCTGAACTTCAAGGGGATGTATCTTTCCAGCGAGGGTTTGGGATGATGATATGTTCTTTGCAGTGTGCCTTTTTTGAAATCCTCCAGCACCCGTTCCCAGACGCCCTCGGCCTCGCCCACCACCACTGAATCAGCGTATTTGAGGGCTTCATCAGGCAGGAGTGTTGGATGCACCCCGCCCAGGACCACCTTCTTGCCGCGCTTCTTGAATTCAGTAGCCAGATAATAGGCGCGCGGGGCATTGGCCGTCATGCAGCTTATCCCGACCAGGCCGTAGTCATCATCAAGGTTTATCCGTTCGGTCTCTTCCTCTACTGTCTTCACCTCGTATTCCGGAGGCGTCAGACCTTCTAAGATATGCAGGGCCAATTGGGGAATCATCAGCCCCTTAGGGGTTTTGATGTCCGGGGCAATACTTGGTGAAATCAATAATACCTTCATGCATTCCGCCATTTAGAGTTCGTTCTGTTTTATTTCCTTGTCCAGTAATTTCTTTATCTCAGCCAGTTTTTCCAGTGCCTGAATAGGCGTGAGTGAGTTGACATCTAAATCCTTGAGCGCCTCGGCCACCGGGTGGGGCAGGGCGCTGAACAGTGCCAGCTGGTTCAGGTCAGCTGGTTTTAACTTATGCGCGCCGCCGTCTAATAACGGTTTGCCCTGGACATCAAATCCCTGCTTTTCCAGTTGGCCAAGTATCTGTCGGGACCGCTTGATGGTTTCTTTGGGCAGTCCGGCCAGACGGGCCACGTGGATGCCGTAACTCTTGTCCGTACCGCCGATGATAATCTGGCGAGTGAATATTATCTTGTCGCCCCATTCCTTGACCGCAATATGGTAGTTCTTTATGGCCGGCAGAATCAGGGCCAGTTCGGTCAGTTCGTGATAATGCGTGGCAAAGAGCGTCCGGCTGCCCAAGCGGTCGTGGATGTATTCGGTCACGGCCCAGGCAATGCTGACGCCGTCAAAGGTCGAGGTGCCCCGGCCGATTTCATCCAGGATAATCAAACTCCGGGTGGTGGCGTTATTGAGGATATTGGCGGTTTCGTTCATCTCAACCATAAAGGTGCTGGCGCCTCGGGTGAGTTCATCCGATGCTCCGACCCGGGTAAAGATGCGGTCTACCACGCCGATAATGGCTTCCCTGGCCGGCACAAAGCCGCCCATCTGGGCCATCAACACTATCAGCGCCACCTGCCTTATATAGGTGGATTTGCCGGCCATGTTCGGGCCGGTCAGGATGATGATGCGCTGTTGTTCATTGTCTAATAGGATATCGTTAGGTATAAATTTCTCGTCTAATATCTTTTCCAGGACCGGATGGCGCCCTTCGGTAATCTTGATGACCAGAGAGTCGTCAATTGTCGGAGCGCAGTAGTTGTTTTCACTGGCTACAGTGGCCAGTGACAGCAGGCAATCCAATTGGGCAATGCCGGATGCGATATTCTGGAGTTGGGTGATATATTGTTCAGCGTCCTGGCGCACCTGGATAAATATTTCGTATTCCATCTTCTGGCTGCGTTCCCGGGCGTGCAGGACCTGGGTTTCGTAGTCCTTGAGTTCCGGGGTGATATAGCGCTCGCAGTTCTTAAGGGTCTGCTTGCGGATATAATTGTCCGGTATCTTGGTCTGGTGCACGTTGGTGATTTCGATGTAGTAGCCGAAGACCTGATTATAGCCGACCTTGAGCGAGTTGATGCCGGTGCGTTTGATTTCCTCGGCCTGGAATCTGGCGATGAAGTCCATGCCTTCCTTGCACATACCACGGAGTTTATCGAGTTCGGCGTTATAGTCCTCGCGGATAAATCCGCCTTCGGTGATTTCCAGAGGCGGGTCATCAACCAGCGCGGTGGCAATGAGTTTCTGCAACGGCTCTAACGGATCCAGCCGACTGAATATATCCTTGATAATGTCGTAGGTCTTATCTTGTAAAACAAGCCGGCTTTTGATAAGCGGGATTCTCTGCAATGTTCTTTTGAGGGCCACCATATCGCGCGGATTGGCCCGGCCCGAGCCGATCTTGGCCGTGATGCGTTCGATATCCACGCAATCCTTGAGTTCTTTCTGAAGTTCCCGGCGCCTGGTCATATCACGGACGAACACCCCGACGCCGTCCTGGCGCTGTTTGATCCGGCTGATGTCGGTCAGGGGAGACAGCAGCCAATCCCTGAGCAGACGCGCGCCCATGGCGCTCTGGGTCTTGTCTAGCACCCAGAGCAACGAGCCGTAGGAAATATCTTCCGGCACAGCGTTTGTTTGTAATCCATAGCGCTGGGATGAGATAGTGCCCAGCAATTCCAGCGAGACCTGGGTAGTCCGGTCTATGTAAAGCCGGTTGTCAGCCGAATAGCGTTCCAACTTGGTGATGTATTTAAGCGCGCCGCTTATAAGCTCTAATTTGGTTGTGCCGGGTTGGAGATTATGGCTGGGCTGGGTATGGTAGAGATACTGCATGATGGCGCCGGCAGACGAGATTCCACTCTTCAGGCCTTCACAGCCGAATCCGGCCAGGTTGGCGGTATGAAAATGTTCCAGCAGGGTCTTATAGGCGCTGGTGAACTCAAATGTCCAGTCGCTGACCGGCGTAAAGGTGGCGTTGAGGCTGGCCTTGAGTCCGCTGAGGATTTCAGGTTTCTGGTCAGCCAGGTATTCCGGAATCAGGCACTCAGCCGGGTTTATCCGGCGCAGTTCGTCTATGAGGCGGTTGAGGTTGTAGGGAAATTCTTGGGTTTTGAATTCGCCGGTAGACAGGTCAATCCAGGCCAGACCAATAGCGTTTTCCGGCGTAGAGCGTTGAGCGTTGAGCGTTCCGAAAGCAATAGCGCACAGGAAGTTGGGCGCCTTGCTGTTAAGAATGTTGTCTTCCAGGATGGTGCCGGGCGTGATGACCCTGATGACCGAGCGGTCCACCAGTCCTTCGGCTGATTCGGCCGGTTCGGTCTGTTCGCAGATAGCCACCTTGAATCCGGACTTGAGCAGTCGGTTGATATAGTTGGTAGCCGAGTGGTAGGGCACGCCGGCCATGGGCACGGTTTTTTCATCCTTGAAGCGCGAGGTCAGGGTGATACCCAGCACCCGGGATGCGGTCTTGGCATCGTCATAGAACATCTCGTAGAAATCGCCCAGCCGGAAAAACAGTATCTCCCCGGGATATTTGGTCTTGATGGCCTGGTATTGTTCCATTAATGGGGTCATAGTTCAAATTACAACGGAGAAACTAAAGAACTGATAAACGAAATAACAAGTTCTTCCGTTCTTTAGTCCTTTCGTTCTTCAGTTTATGGAATAACAATCGCCTCGGTGCCGGTTTCGTTTATTCGGTCCGCCTCTTTCTTGGCCTCTTCAAAGGTCTCGTACCGGCCGGACCAGACATAATAGAATTCCTTGCCGGCTATCAGGATAATATTAACCGTGGCATCGATGCCTTTTTCCTGGGCCAGCTCTGCCTGGTAACTCAGGGCATTTTCCTTGACGCTGTATTTGCCCAGCTGGACCGTGAAGATATCCGGCGGTATGGACAGCCGTTCCTGGATATGTTCGCGGAGTTTTTCGTCCGGCTCGTTTTCTGGCTGGAGCGCCTCCAGCGCTGACTGGAGATGCTCTTTTCCCTGGGCATATTGTTCGTTACGCATCAGGCAGATGCCGATGTTGTAATGGAGCTCGGGTAGTGACAATTCATTATTATTGTTCTTGATGGCCCGCTGGTAATAACTGACCGAGGCCTTATATTTATGTTGAGATTGGTAGAGCTGGGCCAGTGCATTATAAGTGAGCACTTCAAATGACAAGCGGTTATTACGGGGCGGGTTATTCAGCGCCTTAAGCAGATTCCTTTCCGCCTCCGGATAGTTGGTCAGGGCCAGATAGGATACGCCCATCCGGTAATACGCCTCCGGGATATAATCAGACTTCTTTTCGGTCGCGATAAACTGCTGGTAATAGCCGATGGCCTCGGCGTAGTTGCCGTTCAGGAAGTTGTCCTCGGCCTGGCGGAACGCCTCATTGTTGGGAAATACCGCCGGTGGCAGGGAAGGGCATCCGGCCAGGGCCGCGACGAGAATGGCTAATGACAAAGGCCAAATGGCAAATTTCATACCAATAATCTACTAAACATCTACCTCAGGGTCAAGAATTATGGATAGCACTTCTTGACAAGCAGTGTTCATCTGTGTAATCTGTGGCTATGTTAGGTTTTATCAGAAAGTTATTCCCGTCCCGGAACGAGCGGCTGGTCAATGCGCTCTCCCGGGTGGTGGAACGGGTGAACAGTTTTGACAGGGTGATGCAGTTACTTTCCGACGAGCAACTCCGCGCCAAGACCGCGGAATTCCGCCAGCGCCTGAAGGACGGCCTGACCCTGGATGACCTGTTGCCTGAGGCCTTTGCCGTGGTTCGTGAGGCCAGCAAGCGCACCACCAAGATGCGCCACTTTGACGTCCAGCTTATCGGTGGCATGGTGCTCCATCAAGGCAAGATTGCCGAGATGGCCACCGGCGAGGGCAAGACCCTGGTGGCTACGCTTCCGGCCTATCTTAATGCGCTGCCCGGCAAGGGCGTGCATATCGTGACCGTCAACGACTATCTGGCCAAGCGCGACCGCGAGTGGATGGGTCCGATTTACGAGATGCTCGGCTTAACCGTCGGCGTCATCCAGAACCATATGGACAATCCGGAACGTAAGGCGGCCTATGGCTGCGACATCACCTATGGCACTAATAACGAATTCGGATTCGACTACCTGCGCGATAATATGAAGGTCAGGTTCGATTCCCAGGTCCAGCGCGGGTATTATTTTGGCATCGTTGACGAAGTGGACAGCATCCTGATTGACGAGGCCCGGACGCCGCTGATTATTTCCGGTCCGGCTGAGGAATCGACCGACAAATATTACGTGGCCGAACGGGTGGCCAAGCAGATGAAGAAGGACATTGATTACGCAGTCAAGGAGAAAGAGAATTCGGTTATCCTGACCGAGACCGGCATAGAAAAGGCCCAGAAGCTGGTTGGCGTGGACACCTTTTATACCGGCCAGAATATGGAATGGCCCCACCATATCGAGCAGGCCTTGCGCGCCAAGGAATTGTATAAAAAGGATAAGGAATATATCGTCAAGGACAACGAGGTTATTATCGTGGATGAATTCACCGGGCGCTTGATGCCGGGCCGGCGCTGGAGCGACGGGCTGCACCAGGCGGTCGAGGCGCACGAGAACCTGAAAATCCGCGAGGAGAACCAGACCCTGGCCACCATTACCCTCCAGAACTATTTCCGGATGTATGAGAAACTGTCCGGCATGACCGGCACGGCCATCACCGAGGCCATGGAATTCTTTAGCATCTATAAATTAGAAGTGGTGACCATCCCGACCAATAAAACACTGACCCGGCATAGTTATCCGGATTTGGTCTTCCGGGTGGAGGATGAGAAATTCGAGGCCATTGTTGAGGAGATAGTCCAGACAAGTTCTACCGGACGGCCCATCCTGGTCGGCACTACGTCCATTGAGAATTCAGAACGCATTAGCGATATGCTCAAGCGCCGGGGCACCAAGCACGATGTGCTTAATGCCAAACAGCACGAACGCGAGGCCCAGATAGTGGCCAATGCCGGACAGCGCGGGGCAGTCACCATCGCCACCAACATGGCTGGGAGAGGCACGGATATTGTATTGGGCGAGGGTGTGGCCAAATTGGGAGGCCTGCATATCCTGGGTACCGAGCGTCACGAGGCGCGCCGGATTGACAACCAGTTACGCGGCCGGGCCGGACGCCAGGGCGACCCGGGCTCGTCACAATTCATTCTCTCCCTGGAAGACCATATCCTGCGGCTCTTTGCGCCCCAGTGGGTATCCGCACTGCTCCTGAAACTGGGTATGGAAAAGGGACAGCCCATAGCCAGCCGGCTGGTTTCCAACGCCATAGAAAAGGCCCAGAAACGGATGGAGTCCCACAACTTTGATATCCGCAAGAATCTACTGGATTATGATAAGGTCATGAACGAACAGCGCCTGATTGTCTATGGCCAGCGCCAGAAGATACTCAAGGGTGAAAACCTCAAGGAAATGGTTATGGAGATGATTAAGGAATCCATCTACGAGAAGATAGACAAATTCCTGCCCGAGGATTCCAAGGAGTGGGACTTCCAGGGACTGTCCGACCTGCTAAAGCAGAAAATCGGCGTCAATGTCCCGGCCCCGGACCTGACTGCCTTGAAGAGCGATATGGAAGGGTTGGAGGAGCGGATAATCAAGGAGGCGGAGAAATCATATACCGAGCGGGAGCAGAAACTGGGCACGGAATATATGCGTAATGTCGAGCGTTTTATCCTGCTGGAAAAGATAGACGAGCGGTGGAAGAACCATCTCTATGCCATGGATTATTTGCGGAGCGGTATTGGGCTACGCAGTTATGCCCAGACCGACCCGAAGATGGAATACAAGCGCGAGGGCTACCGGATGTTTGACGAGATGCTGGCCGGCGTCAAGAATGAGGTGACCGAACTGATATTCAAGGTTCAGCCCATTAAGGAATTGGAAGAGGAGTTGGCCCGGATCTGGAAAATCAGCGACACCTCGCACAAGGAATTAGGCAGTTTTGAAACGGTCTCCGCCAAAGGCGGATCCGCCTCAGGCGGAAAGCCAGCATCTCCGGATAGCGCCGGGTTACAACCCCCCGTAGAACGACCGAAACCTATCATCGGTAGTAGCAAAGAAACCGGACGCAACGACCCGTGTCCTTGTGGAAGTGGAAAGAAGTTCAAGAAGTGCTGCGGAGTAGGAAGATAATAATCTGATTAAACAAATCTATCTATAGCGTAATTCTCTTGCCTTGCCGTGGAAAGGGTGGTAATTAAGCAGGGTATTTCCGGAATTCCAGGATAAAGGAATACAAAATGACAAAAGAAGAAGATTTTGCTATTCATACTCTACATTGGGCTGAAATAGAACCTCGATATTATGCCGAGTATACAGGGAAAGATAATAGTCTGTATGCTATCTGGCCCGCACCTGTTGATGCGGATGCATGTTTTAATAAAGCTGGATTTAACGATTTTTCTGATTTAGATACCAGTAATGAATTTGAAGGGATTCTATCTAATTTAGTTCAATCCTTTACAAAACTGGGAACCCCTAGGGTTATTAATAAATATTACCCCTCTCTGTATCATAGGTTTTTTAAAAGAATTGATATAATGGGTCAGCTTTTAGGTCCAGTATATGACGATAGAATACCGGCGTGTATTGTTGAATTCGGTAATCCTAAAGTCGCAGCAATCAAAACAGAAGCTGGGCACCCTATATTATTAGTTACCGTAAAAAAAGATCGGAATGAGTTATTTCAAAGTATACTGATAAAAATAGCTAATGGACGAAATTTAAAGAATACCATATTGAAATGGGAGCATATTATTTCGAATTCCGGGGACGCCATACCTAATAAGCCATAACGAATAATCTTTCCAATCCCTTTGGAGCGAATTGTGGCGCCTTCCTACTGGGAACCCTGCGGGTTGACGCCACGAGCTGGGAGCGTATGCCTACGAGCCGGGAGCATATGCCTACGGGTTGTAGACTGGTGCGTGGGACACATTAGACCGGGCAAATTCTGGGGACACAGAGCTTGTCCAAAAACCAGTTCTATCTTTCTATGTAAATCATATATTTTTGTTATGATGAGGTCAAGGAAGGAGATTAAATCATGCCAACACGTCCTTATGACCAGAATCAGCAATTCCTGTTACCGCCTCGCCTTGATGAATGGATAAATAAAGATACTCCGGCTCGTATATTTTCAGAGATAATAGACCAATTAGATATATCCGGATTCCAGGAGATTAAAATGGAGGGCCGTCCGCGATTTAATACCAAAATGATGCTGAAAATACTTATCTGGGGCTATGCTAATGGTATCCGGGCCAGCCGTAAGATAGCCAAGAAAGTTCATTCTTGGTTCTGGTGACACACACCTTCGGAGGTAAGCATTTAAATCACTGCGTTCTAAGGCGCTGTTTTTCTAATCCGGCAGGACATACCTGATTAATATTCTGGCTCCACGAAAAACCTGCACAATACCGCTGGTGGGAAAGAAATCCGCCATATTGGGGAGGAAATCCGCTTGAGCGGGGAAGAAATCCGCTTGAGCGGGAAAGAAATCCGCTTTAGCGGAGAAGAAATCCGCCTTGGCGGGGAAGGTTTCCGCCTGAGGGATGAACGGTGTACCCGGTGCGCTCCAGCCGCCGGCTGGATGCTCCCGACCAGTGCTTCGCACAGGGCAGACCGAGGGATGAAAGATTCATCCCCAAGGATGAATGCTGGGACTGAGGGATGACTGTTTCAGCCCAAGGGATGAAAGATTCAGCCCCAGGGATGAAAGGTTCAGTCCCAGAGATGAAGGATTCAGCCCAAGGGATGAAAGGTTCATCCCCAAGGATGAGCGCTTGGACTGAGGGATGAACGGTTCAGTCCCAGGGATGAAAGGTTCAGACCCAGGGATGAAAGATTCAGCCCCAGGGATGAAAGTTTCCGCCCCAAGGGATATTTATTCGCATAACGCCTTAACTTTAATAACTACAGCAAATATTGATAGAATCCCCCTTCCCGATGGGGTGGGGTAAACTCCGAACCATGCCAGAGGTAACAACAACCCCCCGGCCCCCTTTTCTGGCGCTAAAGACGCCATGGCGCTTCGGAGCCATAAGGGGGAGTAATAGAGGCATTCCCTCCGTACGGAGGGATTAAAGGGGTTGTCCCTACCCAATCCTATGGGTATGGCAAATGGCAATAGCCAGGGCATCTGAGGCGTCGTAGGGTTTGGGGATTTTGTCTAAGGACAGGATGTTCTTGACCATTTCAGCCACTTGGACCTTGTCAGCCCGGCCGTTGCCGGTGACGCTTTTCTTGACCTCAGCCGGTGAATATTCATAGACCGGGGTGCTGGTGGCGGCGGCCGCCAGCAGTGCCACTCCGCGTGCTTCGCCTATCTTGATTGTGGCCTGAGCATCCATAGAGAAGAACACGGTCTCTATGGCCATCTGGTCCGGCTGGAATTCCTTGATTATCTTGAGGATTTGCTGGTAACTGCGCAGCAGGCGGGTGGATAGGGTGGTGGCGTCGCACTTGGAATCTTTGGGCAGGGCGTCCTGGGTCTTGATGACCCCGTAGGTGATGACCTTTATTTTAGGTTCGGTGGAGACGATGCCGTAGCCGATGATGCGCGTGCCGGGGTCAATGCCGAGAATTAGCATAGATTATAACTAAAGAACTAATAAACTGAAGGACTCTTACAGGGTAAACTCCAGAACAATAAGTTTTTTAGTTCTTCAGTCCTTTCGTTCTTTAGTATTCGGCGGGTAGCTCTTTCATCTGCGCGGCGCTGAAGACCGGGCCTTCCTTACAGACATAGACCGAGCCCACATTGCACCGGCCGCATTTGCCCAGCCCGCACTTCATCCGGTTTTCCAAAGTAGTATAAATATTCTCCGGCCCAAAACCCAGTTTATCCAGGACCGGCAGTGTAAACTTTATCATGATAGGCGGCCCGCAGATTAGTGCTACGCCATTGGAGCTATTCGGATTGGCCTGTTCCAATATCACCGGCACTAAGCCGACCTTGCCGGTCCAGTCTTTTGTTTCACCGCCCGGGTCAACGGCCTGAACCACTGTGGTATCCGGATATTTAGCCCATTCAGGCAGTTCGCGTTTATAAACCAAATCAGCCACGGTCCGGGCGCCGTAGACAATGGTAATCTTGCCGAATTGTTGCCGCAGGTCCAGGCAGTTCCAGATGACCGAACGGATAGGCGCCAGGCCGATGCCGCCGGCGATAAAGACGATGTCCTTGCCCTGGAATTTATCCAGCGGGAAGGAGTTGCCGTAGGGGCCGCGGAATCCGATGGTGTCGCCGACCTCTGAATTAAACAGCGCCTTGGTCACCCGGCCGGACTTGCGGAAACAACATTCAATATAACCCTGTTTGGTCGGGGCTGAGGCAATACAGAAGGTGGATTCACCCTCGCCGAATGCCGAATACAGGCCGAATTGCCCGGCCTTGAAGGCAAACGCCTTGGCCACTGCCTCGTCCTGGAAGAGGAGTTTCATGGTCTTGGTGTCGTAGGTTTCTTCGATTATCTCGGCCACGGTCATTAAATAGGGGGTATAGATATTAGTCATAGTATATTACTCTGATTTCTGAGATTTCCATTTATTAAAGGTTTCTATTGCCTGATTCCTGACCCACGAATCGCCATCATTGATTAATTTCTCTATTTCCTGGGTATATTCTCTGGCATCAAGTTTATCAAGCGCCCTGATGGCTTGGATACGGGTTAAGTAATTATCATCCTTAAGAAGTTTCGCTATGTCTTTAGTGTATTGTTTTGCTCCATATTTGGCTAACATCTCGGCAACGTCACCACGAATATGGGGATAAGAGTTGTCATCACTAAGTAGTTTTGCGATAGTATCAATATAGGTTTCAACAACCCCAAACTTATCAAGTGCTTTAATAACTTCCTTGCGAACAGAAAGGTCTTTATCGTTAAGACATTTAGCAATCTCAGGGGCAAATTTCTTATTCTCAGGATTCTTTGCTAATAAACGTATAGCGCGCTCCTTAGCCCATCCATCTAATTCATCAAGCGATTTAACCAATTTATCAGGATATTGGGCAATTATGGGAGCAGCAGGGGATGATGGCTGGCCGTTTTTGAATTGTAATAAGAGACCTTCATAAGTGCGTAAATAGACGAAGAGAGATATTCCGACACTGATAATCAAAAATATGGTTATACTGTGTAACCAGATGAATATATGACCTTTTTTATGCGGAGATTTGGTTGTATACCACCTTATTATCTGTTTTATCAGATACCACCCCCAGATAAAAGAGAGGGCTAATCCGGAAGCAAAAAAACTTCCACAAGTCAGTATAGAGATTAGAATACAAAGGAGAAAGAGAATCCATCCTTTTCGTATGTCGCGACTCTCAGGATAGGCTGTGTAAACTCCTTCACCAGTATCCGATTTGTGGATAAATATTCTTGATACGGTCAGGGTAAGAAGCCATAAGAGGTAAAGTGGCACTACAAGTATTGCAAATGGGAAATACCACACAACTTGTTCATCAATACACATACCGCAGGCATAAACCGGTGAAGAGATGCCTAATATAAATAAGATAGATAAGAGATATTTAAGCATTATTTACTCTGTGTGCTCTGTGCCTCTGTGGCTAATTTATTTATCTGTATTAACACGTTCAGTAAGCTCATATCAGCCGGGCAGTGGCGGACACACCGCCCGCAACCGACACAGAGCGTCCGGTCGAATTTATCGGGATAATAATTGAATTTGTGTTCGATGCGCTGCCGGAATCGCTTTGACTGCATATCGCGCGGGTTATGGCCCGAGGCGTGGACCGTGAACATGCCAAACTGGCAGGCATCCCAGTTCTTGCAGCGCTGGCCACCCTTGGGCGTGCCTTCGTCAATGATATCAAAGCAGTGGCAGGTCGGGCAGAGATAGGTGCAGGCACCGCAGCCGATGCAGGGCAGGGTGATTTTGGCCCAGATCGGATGCTCGAAGTTCTTGGCCAGCCAGGGCTTAATTTTGGACAGGTCGAACTTCTGGTCCGGCCCTTTGTATTCGATAGGAGTTTCGTTAGTATCAGTAAAGAGTGTTTTATATTGGTTAGCCAGATTCTTGCCTTTATCGCTGATGGGTTTAACCAGATAGTTTCCTTTGGTAGTTTTCTGTAGAAAGATATCGCTGCCTTCGGTGGTCTGGGGCGTGATACCCACGCTGGTGCAGAAGCAGAATTCGTCGCACTTCTCGCAGGCCAAGGTGATGATAATATTCTTCTGGCGGCGCTTGAGATAGAATTCGTCGTTATAGTCCCAGGTAAAGACCTTGTCCATAATCGGATAGGAGACGGCCTCGCAGGGCCGCATGCCGAACAGGATTAGTTCCTTGGGTTCGGGCGGCTCGGTTATGCTAATCTTGCCTTTTTTAGGGAATGAATAGTTCAGAATCGGCTCGCTGTCCGCGAAGAAGTATTCCTTGGTGGATTTGGTCGGGAAGGGCATGTCCAGATTGACTTCGGCAAATGAGGTGATGGCCTTATAGGCCGAATCCTTGCCTTCTTTTACCGGGGCAATAACAGTTCGCTTGTCCTTTATCAGCGCTTCAATTAACGCCTTCAGATTATTCTGGCTTATCAACATATTTGCTTATTCGCTAAATCCGGCCACCCAATGGCCGACATAATGGGTTATGATTATCACGGCGATTACTATGACCAGATGTTCGAATACCACCTGGCTGATTTTGTTGCCTTGTTTGTGGGCCATCCTGATGCTGACGGTCAATATCAGGAACAGCCCCCAGGCAATGGCTACGACAATGGCGATGGGGAATTCGGCCGCGACCACCGGAATATGTATCGTGCTGGAGAACTCCCATAACAGGACCGGGATGGTAAATGTCAGCGCCACGACAAACTTGGCGACAAAGGTGGAGACCGTGGCCATCCAGATTTCCGCGGTGGTATGTTTGTTCTCCGCTTCCTCGGAGATATGGATGCCCAGGGCGTCCGAAAAAGCGTCGGCAATGGCAATGGTGATGATGCCGCCTAAGACCGCCCATTTGGAATGGGTGCCGGAATGCAGTCCGACCATCAGACCCAGGGTGGTAATTACGCCTGAGGTAGAGCCGAAACTAAAACCGGTGGTTAGAGCATGGTTCATATGATAAAGTTTTCCTTGTCTTCCGGATTATAGGTGGCCAACGGCGGCGGCACGGTCGCATCAAAGCCGGCCTCGTATCCGAAATTGGATTTAACGTTATTATAAATCATCTTATTCATAAGCATCAAGGGGATGCCGACCGGGCAGGACCGCTCGCATTCTCCGCAATCGACACAGCGTCCGGCCAGATGGTAAGCCCGGGTCAGGTTCCACATAAAGTCGCCGGCCGGATTAGGCGAGGTGGGTATCCACTGGGGCTGGTTCTTGTCGGCAATACAGCGGTTGCAATAACACAGCGGGCAGATCTGCCGGCAGGCGTAGCACTTGATGCACTTGGAGAATTCCTTGTTCCAGAAGGCCCGGCGTTCGGCCGGGGATAGTTTCATCATTTCGGTTATTTTCTTATCCAAGTCGTCTGATTTATAGTCCTTGATTGACATCTCGATTACTTCGTCATAAAGATTCGTTATCTTATCATTGGTTGAAGTAGAGATGATATAGACATCGTTTCTGGTGAGTTGGTGTTCCTGAATCAGTCCGGTAATGGCCCGCAGGTTTGAGTAGGAGGCAATGACGCCGCGCCGGTCCAATGCCTTGACCTCCGGCTTGAGCAGATATTTGCTGAGCATCGCCACACAGGTATCGTCGTATATCAGGCGGCTGGCTTCGTCAGGAGCGGTAATCATCACCGGCCGGGCCAGTGCCGGGTTATCGCCTTTTTCATAGCCGATAAAGACACCGATGGTCTTGGCTTCCAGCAATTCCTTCACCCGTGACTTGAGTTTGTCTATCATAATATTATTTGCCCAGTTTGCCGAACGGCCCCAATGCCTTTACGGCATCGGTCACTTTATTAACCACCTCAACGAATCTGGCACCTTCGGCGGCCGAGACCCAGGAGAAATGGATTCGGCCTGGTTCGATTCCGGCATATTCCAGCATATCCTTGAATACCATCCAGCGCCTCCGGGCCAGGAAATTACCGCTCCGGTAATGGCAGTCATTCGGGTGGCAGCCTGAGACCAGGATGCCGTCCGCGCCGACCTCAAACGCCTTCATCAGGAAGAGCGGGTCCAGCCGTCCTGTACAGGGCACCTTGATAACCCGGATATTGGGCGCATACTTCAGGCGGCTGGTGCCGGCCAGGTCCGCGCCGGCATAACTGCACCAGTTGCACAGAAAGGCGATTATCTTGGGTTCAAAATTACTTGGCATAATAGATTCGCTAAGTTTACCTTGTAAGGGCTCACTGCAAGTTTATTTTATACTCACCTCAAAAATACGGTCTAAGCGAAACTGCCGGTCCTCGGAACAGTTATGGCAATAGGCCGAGACATAGGTCTTACCGGAAAAGGAATAGATATTAAACGGCGTTATCTCCCGCTGGGTCTCGTCGCCCTTGTTATTGCGGTATTTAATCTCAACGGATCGGCCTTTGTCTATGGCCTGTTTTAGTCCGATTTTATCATCCGGAAGTTCTATCTTATCAAAGATATAGTCCGAGAATTTCAGGCCGCTGGTGGTCCGGTTAGCGATATCCTGGACGGTCATCTTATTGTCCAGCCGGGTTAGGCACATCTTATAGAGCTTCATCACCACCATGGCATCGGCCAGGGCCCGGTGGTAGCCGTTCTGTTCGATATTCAGGCACTTGCCCAGCGTGGATAACTTGTGATTCTCCACATTCTTAAAACATATCCGGGACAGTTCGCAGGAGTCAAGAAGCATATTAACCGGCGGTTTAATCTTATACATAGAAACGGCCGCCATAAAGAATCCCACGTCAAAGGCCACATTATGGGCCATCAGCGGCGCATCGCCGATATAGTCCAGAAACGACAGCAGGGCATCCTTTTCATGGGGCGCGTTCTTGACCATCTCGTCGGTAATGCCGTGAATATTGATAACCACCTGGGGAATCGGCATCCCGGGATTGACAAAGGTCTTGAATGTGTCAATCTCGCGGTTATCCTCGGGATTGAACCGGACCGCTCCGATTTCTACTATCTTGTCCTTTATCGGATACAGGCCCGTGGTCTCGAAGTCGAACGCAATTAAAGTATTTGTCATGATAGCGATAATATTTCAGCGTAAACCTGTTCTTCGGTTATGCCAGCTAAATCCGGACACTTGGAAGGGCAGGTGGCGACGCAGACTCCGCAACCCTGGCAGAGTCCTTCATTTACCTTGGCGACCTGCCGGATTAACTGCCCCTGTTTATTCTTGATATCCTTTAGTTCCATGGCCTTATACGGACAGGCGTTGATGCACATCTGGCAGCCGGTGCAGAGCGTCTCATTAATCCGGGCCACCGTGCCTTCCTTGTTGAGGGTGTCTTTGGAGAATAATGCCAGGACCTTGCTGGCCGCGCCGGACGCCTGTGAAACCGCGTCCGGTATATCCTTGGGCGCCTGGCAGGCCCCGGCCAGGAAAATACCGGCATTGGTCGTCTCGACCGGCCGCAGTTTCGGATGCGCCTCGGTCAACCAGTGATATTTGTCGTATGAGGCGCCTAATTTCTGATAAAGCGTTTCTATGTTCTTATTGGGCATCATGGCCGAGGCCAGAACCACCAAATCGGTTTCTATTTCCACTTTGTTCCCGCTCAGGGTGTCCATTCCGCGGACAATGAGCTTGTCTTTCTTGCGGTAGATGCGGCTGACCCGGCCGCGTAAGTAAACCGCTCCGTCTTCCTCAATGGCCCGCATGACAAATTCCTCGTAGCCCTTGCCGCCGGCCCGGATATCGATATAAAATACATAGGCCTTGCCGTGGTGGACCTTGTGTTTGTAGAGCATGGTCTGCTTGGCCGTATACATGCAGCAAATCTTGGAGCAGAATGAGATGCCTTTGGCCGGGTCGCGCGAGCCGACGCACTGGATAAAGACCACGCTCTCCGGCACCTTGCCGTCCGAGGGCCGTTTGATTTCGCCTTTGGTTGGGCCTGAGGCGCTGATAATCCGCTCGAATTGCAAGCCATTAATTACGTCCTTGTATTTGCCATGGCCGTATTCGCCATAGAAATTATTAGGCAGCATTTCATAGCCGACGGCCACGACGATAGAGCCAATCTTCTCGGTGATGATTTCATCCTGCTGGGTGTAATCAATAGCCCCGGGCGGGCAGACCTTTTCGCACAGCCCGCAGCGGTCCTTTAATAGTTTCAGGCAGGTGTTCTTATCTATGACCGGGATGTTGGGCACGGCCTGAGGGAAGGGCACGTAAATGGCGGTCCGGAATCCGGTGCCCTGGTCAAACTCTGAAGGAATCTTCTTCTGCGGGCATTTCTGGTAGCACAGGCCGCAGCCGGTGCAGACGCTCTCTTTGACGAACCGGGCCTTCTTGCGAATGGTCACCTCAAAGTTGCCCAGATAACCTTTGATGGATTCTATTTCGCTATAGGTATATAACTTGATATTCTTATGCCGGGCGCAATCAACCATTTTGGGCGTCAGGATGCACTGTGAGCAATCCAGGGTCGGGAAGGTCTCTGATAATCCGGCCATCTTGCCGCCGATAGAGGGGGTTTGTTCCACTAAAATAACCTGATGCCCGCCTTCGGCAATATCCAGTGCGGCCTGGATTCCGGCCACGCCGCCGCCGATGACCAGGGCTTTTTTGGTAATAGGCACCTTGATATCGCCCAGCGGTGAATTTTGCTTGACCTTTTCAATCATTAATCCGGTCAGTTCTATGGCCTTGGGGGTGGCTATGGCCTTGTCCTCATGCACCCAGGAGCATTGTTCCCGGATATTGGCAATCTCACAGAGATAGGGATTCAGTCCGGCCTCGGCCGAGGCGTTCCGGAAGGTCGGTTCGTGCATCTTGGGCGAGCAACAGGCCACTACCACGCCGGTCAGTTTCTTTGACTTGATGGCGTCCTTTATCATATTTTGCCCGACCGAGGAGCACATGTACTTGTAGTCCTGTGCATCAACCACGCCTTTTACCAGCATAGACGCATCGCGAACCTTTTCTACATCTACGGTCCGGGCAATGTTCTCGCCGCAGTGACAAACAAATACGCCGATTCTTGACATAGTTATTTCTTATACAGGATTATTCTGCGCCTGTACGGTGACACCTTCCGTCGGCACAAAGTGCATGTTCAATCCCAGTTCCTTGGGTTCAATGCCCATGGCCAATCCGATTAACTGGGGCAGATATATAATGGGCATATTATAACTGACGTTGTATTTCTTCTCGATCGCTGTTTGCCTCATATCCAGGTTAATCTGGCACATCTGGCAGGCCACGATGATGGCCTGGGCTCCGTTCTCCTGGGCGTCTTCCAGAATCTTATTGCTTAATTCCAGCACCGCATCCTCGTTGCAGACCGTGAATCCGCCGCCGCAGCATTCTATCTTGAATTCCCAATCCACGGTTTGAGCGCCTAATTTCTTAACCACCTCATCCATAGAGGTCGGCTGTTCCGGGTCGTCGTATTTGAGGAGCTTGGGCGGGCGGACCAGCAGGCATCCGTAATAGCAGGCGACCTTGAGGTCTTTGAGCCGCTCCTGATTTACCTTGGGTTGAATCTTATCCATCAGCCGGGTGAAGATGTCCACGCTGTTGATGACCTTAATTTTACCGTCATAGTTTCCGTTTTCCACCTTATATTTGTTATCCAGTATATCCTGGTTTGTATTGATAAGCGTTTTGGAACAGAACGGACACGGTGCAAATAGTTCGGTTAGTTCCTGCTCCTTAGCAAGGGCCAGGTTTCGGGCGGGCAGGGCCAGGGCCAGTTTATGGTTGGTAGAATGGGCCGCCGAGGCGCCGCAGCAGTTCCAGTCCTGAATCGGCTCCAACTCCACGCCGATTTCCTTGAATACACGTTCTAAGGACATCGAATAGTCCTTGGAACTGCCTTCCAGCGCGCAACCGGGATAATAACCTAATTTCATTTATCGCATTCCTCGAATATCTTATTTATCGCTTCGACATTCTCTATCTTATGCGGCAACAGTTTGAGTTTGCCGGTTAATAGCATCTTGGGGGTCTTGGCAACGTCCTGGAATAGGGCCAATGCGCGCAATTTATATTTGGCTATCAACATCACCTCATATAACCGACCGTTGGAGCGGATGGTCTCCAGGAATGACTTATGGAACTGCTGAATCTTGCGCTGTTCCCTGGTGGCCAGGCCTTCCTTGATGGATAATTCCCGGCAGACATCCATCAGACCGGCAATCTCGACATCTTTAGGACAGCGGGTAGAACAGGTCAGGCAACTGACGCAGACCCAGATGGTTGACGAGGTCAAGACCTGTTCCCGTTCGCCTAATTGGATATGGCGGATGAGTTTACTGGGCGGGTAGTCCATCTGCATGACCATCGGGCAACCGGCCGAGCATTTACCGCACTGGTAGCAGTCCCGCAGGTTGATACCTGATATCTTGTCAATCTCATCAACAAACTGCTGGAGATTATTTTTAAGTCGCAACGTCTTCATTTAACGCGTTATGTTACCAGCGATTCCTAAAACGGTCAAATAAAAGAGCTAAAATAAGTTGACGCCATTTGCTGAAGAGTGATATAAGTATACACTTCTCGTAAGAGATTTAGAATGTGAGGTGCTTAGTGAATATCATCACTTGCATAAAGCGGGTCCCATCCACCGAAACCAATGTCCGGGTCGGCTCAGACGGTAAATCATTAGAGACCAGCGGCGTGGAATATATTCTCAGTCCGTTTGACGAGATTGCTTTGGAAGAGTCGCTCCGGGTAAAGGAAAAACTGATTGCCGCGGAGCAAAGCGGAGTCCCGGCGAATGTCGGGAGCGATGTCACGGCAATTACCGTGGGCACTCCGGATGCGGCCACAACCCTGCGCACCTGTCTGGCTATGGGGGCTGATAAGGCCGTGCATATCAAGGATGCAGACGCATATAAGAGAGACCCGTTTGCCGTTGCCTCAGCGTTGGCTTCAGTGATTAAGACCATGCCTTATAACCTGATTCTCTGCGGCAAGCAGGCCGTGGATGATGATAATTCCCAGGTCGGCGCCATGCTGGCCCGGTTATTGAATATTCCGTTCGTCAGCTTGATTACCAAGCTGGAAATCTCAGGTACAAATGCTTTGGTCCAGCGCGAGATTAGCGGCGGCTACGAGGTTTTAGAGGTGACTCTGCCGGCCGTGCTGACGGCCCAAAAGGGACTGAATGAGCCGCGTTATCCGTCACTCAAGGGTATTATGGGCGCCAAGAAGAAACCGCTGGAGGAAAAGACCGCCACATTTGACAGTGCCACCATTGAAACAATCAAGATGGAATACCCGCCTTCCCGGCCGGCCGGCCGGGTGGTCGGAAAGGGTGTTGAGGCGGTTCCGGAGTTGGTTAAGTTACTCAAAGAAGAAGCAAAAATCATTTAGTGTATAGCAAGGAGTTGAAGATGCAACCGATATTAGTTTTTGTAGAGCAGGCCAATGGTCAGATAAAGAAGACATCATTGGAAGCGGTTTCAGAGGCCAGGCGTCAGGCAGATGTTATCAAGACCGAGGTTGTTGCTCTGGTTATCGCCGAGAAGGCAGATGCGTTTATCAAGGATGCTGGTTCATACGGCGCTAATAAGGTCGTAGCAGTGGAAGGCGCTGATTTCAAGGAATATCTGACCGCCTCTTATACCCGGGCGACATTGGCTGTGGTCAATTCGGTAAATCCCATGGCTGTTTTATTCTCTGCCACGCCTAATGGCAAGGACCTGGCCGCAAGTGTCGGCGCAGAACTTAAGATATCGGTGATTCAGGATTGTATTTCACTCAATTATGACAATGGCGCATTTGTCGCCCGGCGGCCCATCTATGCCGGCAAGTCCATTATCACGGTCAAGGCGCTGAAGACACCGGTACTGGTGACACTCAGGCCCAAGGTATTCCCGTTGGGCGCAACGGCCAGCCAGACGCCGTCCGTGGAGAAATTGGCGGTTTCTTTAACGGCCGATGATAAGCGGGTCAAACTCAAGGAAGTGGTGCAGAGCGGTCAGAAGAAGATGGAACTGACCGAGGCGGATATCATTGTTTCCGGCGGCCGGGGTATGAAGGCGCCTGAGAATTTCAAGGTAATAGAAGAATTAGCCGGGGTGCTCAATGCGGCCGTAGGCGCATCGCGCGCGGCTGTGGATTCCGGCTGGAGACCGCATACAGACCAGGTCGGCCAGACCGGCAAAACCGTGTGTCCGACCCTCTATGTGGCCTGCGGGATTTCCGGCGCCATACAGCACCTGGCCGGGATGTCATCCTCAAAGTGCATTGTGGCTATCAACAAAGACCCGGAAGCGCCGATATTCAAGGTGGCTAATTACGGCGTGGTCGGGGATTTGTTTGAGGTGGTTCCGGCCCTGTGCACCGAGTTAAAGAAGAACTGATTTCCTGCCGATAGTATTCGGTATGCAAACAGTTATTCTCCTGACTATCTCCAACGTCTTTATGACCTTTGCCTGGTACGGGCATCTTAAGTATAAGACCTCTCCGCTCTGGATAGCCATTTGCGTAAGCTGGCTGATTGCCTTTGTGGAGTATTGTTTCATGGTGCCGGCCAACCGCTTTGGGCACGGACAATTCACCGCCGCCCAGTTAAAGACCATCCAGGAGGTGATTACCCTGGCGGCCTTCTGCGTATTCTCTATCCTCTATCTCAAAGAGGAATTCAGATGGAACTACCTGGTCGGGTTCCTGATGATTATTGCCGCGGTCTTTGTCATATTTCGGAAGTGGTAGGATATTCTTTTGGGCGCATCCTGACTAAATGTGGAATTATCATTGACATTGTTTAATGGGAATGGTAATAAATATCGATATAAAGGAGGTTTAATAAGATGCGAAAACTATCATACCGAATTTTGTTAAGGCCGGAGCCGGAGGGTGGCTATACCGTAATGGTTCCTGCGCTGGCCGGCTGTATTACTTATGGCAAGAATGTGGCCGAGGCAAAGAAGATGGCGCTTGATGCCATAAAAGCATATCTGCATAGTTTAAGAAAACATAGCGAACCAATCATAGACGATTCTGATGTGTTAGAGGGAACCCTGAATATCCAGTATGTCTAAACTTCCGGCCCTGACCCCGCAAAAGGTCATTAAAGTTCTGACCCAACGTGGTTTCATCCTTGACCATTCATCCGGCAGTCATCAGGTTTACTACCAGCCCGAAACCAAAAAGAGGGCGGTGGTGCCATTCCATCACAGGGATATTCCGGTTGGGACGTTATTATCAATTCTTAAACAGGCCGGGATTAGCCGTGACGAGTTGAGATAGTGTATGGTTCCTGATGATTATCGCCGCGGTCTTTGTCATCTTCAAGAAGTGGTAATTATTCCATGAAGCGATTAATTATTTTTTTGGCATTCCTTATCGCAGTTATAGGGCTGTTGATATTCTACAGGTATGGCAGGTCTATATGGGGTCCGGTTGTTGTTAAGATAAAAGGTAAGCTTAAGGTTGAGGATGTCATACAAAGAATTGGCACGTCTGTTGATTCGAGATTGCAGGCGTATTTTGACAAGTCAGGTGCTAATTATCCGCCTCGTAAAATATCGTTTCTTGCATTTAAGACGGAAAAGCAATTAGAGCTGTGGTCAGAACAAGACGGCAAATGGATTTATATCAAATCATATCCCATCCTCGGCGCCAGCGGCAAGATTGGTCCCAAATTACAGGAAGGGGATTGGCAGGTGCCCGAGGGAATTTATGGCGTTGTTGGTCTTAATCCAAACAGCAGTTATTACCTTTCAATAAAGATAAATTATCCCAATGACTATGATATCCAAAAGGCAGCACAGGATGGTCGTCAAAATCTAGGCGGGAATATATTTATGCACGGCAAGACAAACTCAATCGGATGTTTGGCAATGGGAGACGAGGCGATAGAAGAATTGTTCGTGCTTTCTTACCGGGTTGGTTATCCTAATATTAAGGTGATTATTGCTCCGTATGACTTACGAATTCCGCAATCTATGCCTCAGCTGTCTTTAAGTATATTATGGTTTCCTGAACTATGTGACAATATTAAAAAGGAATTGTTGTATTTCAAGCGATAAGCACGCTGATTATCCCGCGTCGTTAATTTTCATCATATTCAAGAAGTGGTAAACGCTTTTCCGGTGTAATTTTCTTGATATAATCGATTAGGCTGGTATGGTAACATTCGATATCATATGAGCGGCAAAAGAGCGAAAATATTGGTGGTCGATGATGACCAGTCATTCGGCGAGATGATGGTAAAATTTCTGGCCGAACTAAACTACGCGCCCGTCCATTTCATTGGCGGTGTAGAAGCCCTGAAGCATCTGAATGACAATCCGGTTAATCTGATGATTCTGGATATCCGGATGCCCGGGATGGATGGCCTTGAGGTCATCCGGCAGGCGCAGTTGATAAATGCCGGCCTGCCGATAATCGTGGTTTCCGGTTTTCTTACCCAGCCCGTGATAGATGATATGACCAGGTTAAATGTGGCTGACTATTTCACCAAGCCGGTTCAATTGAGCGACTTGAGGGACCGGGTGGCATTCAAACTCGCCTGCACCATGCTTAGCCGGGGATTTCCGGACCGGTAAGCCGGTTATCGTCGCAGTCTTTGTCATATTTAGGAAGTGGTAAGGCATTCCATAAAAGGGCTTGACTTTTAAGGAATAGTTTCGTATATTTCCAGCATCTCAAGATTGATTAACCTTAATGCTTTAGGTTTTTCTTAACTGTAATTTTAGGGCAATGTTGCCCGGTAAAACAGGAAAATAGCCGAGAAGGAAATGTGTCCATACGGGAAAACTCCGTGGTTTGATGCAGTTTTTAGGGTGGATCAAACATTCATATATATGGAGGAAAGATTATGAAAAAAGTAATTATTCCTATTCTGACCATAATATTCCTAATCGGCCTCATTACTTCGTCTCAGCAGGCTAAAACAGACACCAAGGAAGATTTACGCGGCAAATTGGCCCAGGGCAAGCAGCTTTGCAAGCCGGTCATCAAAAATGACCCTGATGGCACAGCCAGATGTTACCGGGATTATGAGGGCGCCCTGAAACTATTTCGGGAGATTGTGTCCTATGGCCTGGGTCAAGATGTTTACGGGGAGGCCCAGCTCAATGTGGCCAAGACCTTGGGCAAGCTCGGAAGAACTGAAGAAGCTGTCGAAGAATACAGAAAACTAATAAGGGCCGTCGGGGCCCTGACGAGCACTAGAGATTCATCCCCCGCTAGTATGCGCTTAAAAGATTACCGCTCTCAAGCGCAAAAAGAGATTGCTTATCTTTACTTTAACAACAAGCAGTATAAGGAGGCATTGGAGGCCATTGTTGAAGCTCAAAAGTATCCGTTTGGAACGGGATGTGGGACTTGTGACATAGAAATCTATTTGGAAGATGCAGAATTCACAGGCCGTTGTTATGAAAAATTGGGCGAAACCGATAAAGCCGTGGACTTGTATTGGAAGGCGACTCGCAAATCAAGTTTTAATATGGTCCGCGATATACCGTTAGCTTTAACCGATATTTATATTGCGCGCGGTAAGGTTGACGAGATTAAGGCTTTAGCCGAAGCCGAGGCCCAGAAGAGTAAAACTAGCGCCACAAAGGTTATTTTGGAATATCTGGAAATAGTGGCATTAAAGGATAAAGGTGATGTGGAGGGCCTTTTTAAATTAATAGTAGAAACGGTGAATAAAAGGGATAGATATTTGAACATGCTGTATTACCGAAAGGATTTATCTTGGAAAGTTGTCAAGGCGGCTGAAGCCTTGGGCAGCTTGGATGATAAGGCGGTAGGGTTTATCAGCAAGAAACTACTCGAACCTGAAAATCGTTGTGCTGTGTTTTGCGCGGGTTTTATTCAAAATAAACTTATTCTGCAGCCGATGTTAGACTCTTGCCCGACTGCTAATAGCAGGCAAACAATGAGGAGCTCTTCTTTTTTGGAATATAGCGAAACCTTTTATTCGCTAAAATCCCTGGCTTTACCGTTTTTTGAAGAGGTTCTCAAGACCAGTAAGAACGAGCAAGAGCGTGCAAAGGTCGCGCAAATAATGGGATGTTTTCCGAGAATAGAAGCAGGTTTGGAATAACTATAATCAGTGGTAATTCGTGGAACGTCTGTCTACTGGCAGACAGGGGTAATGAACGGTTCACTGATGCCCCTGAATGGTTAGCCTCAATTCGTGGGACCGCATACCTAATTATGAAGTGAGTGGTGTCTCCAGATTTGTGCAGATTTGTCGGATTATGTGATACAGGGTGTGGGATTATGCTTTACCGGGTATGGGATTGTGCGATACCGGGTATGGGACGGTGTGATACCTGGTATGGGACTGTGTGATACCTGGTATGGGACTGTGTGATACCTGGTATGGGACTGTGCGATACGGGGTATGGGATTGTGCGATACCTGGTATGGGACTGTGCGATACGGGGTATGGGACTATGCGATACCGGATATGGGATTGTGCGATACCGGGTATGGGACTGTGCGATACCGGGTATGGGATTGTGTGATACGGGGTATGGGATTGTGCGATACCGGGTATGGGATTGTGTGATACGGGGTATGGGATTGTATGATACCAGGGGTGGGATTATACGATACCGGGGGTGGGACTGTATGATAGGGGGCGGGCTACCCCACCCCCCTGTGTTTTGGTGATATAACTCTCTATTAAATATCAGGTTATGGATGTCAATATTATAACACACCTAAAAGCATTTATTCCGGCCTTTAATGTCTATCCGTTTGAAAAAGCGATTGACTGGGCTGAGAAATATTATGCCAGTATCAAGAATTTCAAAAGGAGATGGCAGAGGGCAGTGCCGGACGAAAAGACGTTCCGTAAAAAGGTGGCCAGGCCGGTTATTAGGGTTACCGAGGAGATGATAAACCCTGAATTTGTAAACCGGAGCGGATTGCACGTTGATGATATTATCAGTAAGATGAAGTATGAATTGCGCCGTGATATTACGGCCAGGAAATACATTGAAAGGATTAAACGCGCCTATAGCACGGTCAAAGGAGTGCCGGCTAAGAGGGTTAAGGATGCCCTTGATATCGGCGAGGTCAGATACTGCCTGGATATGACCTTTGGCGGATGGCGTTTTACCGGCCCTCTGGACGGTAAAGGCCGGGGCCCTTTTGCGCTGGCTGAATCCTGGCTCAGTAACAGTCCAAAGGCGCCGGGTCTGTTGAGGAAACAGGATGAGGTTGTGCTGGGCGGGCCGGTTCTTATTGCCACCCCTAAAAATACGCCCCGGCTTAAGGAAAAACTCCATAACCAACTAATGCGCTCCGGTTCTTTTATCGTGGAAGCACACTACGACTCCGCGGTGATAACGGAAGAAAATGATAAGATTAACGGGCTGGTTAATAAATTCATCAGCAAGAAATTCGTGCCGTTTGGCAGTAGTGGCGCCTCGCATCTTGATTTCGTCCTGCATCCCGAATCGGTTATACCGGCTGATTCGCCGGCTATCAGGCAGATTCATTACAACGCCTATGCCTTTTTTCAGGGCCGGCAAACGGCTGATGACCTCAGAAAGAGGTGTATAGAAACGCACCGGGTTGCTCCGGTCAATCCGCAGGATTATATCGGCTGGAGGACTGAAAAGGCATATTTTGATATGCATCTGGATATCCAGGTGACGGCTAAATAGGCGCCTCAATATCTCACGAAAATATCAGATTTTTCTTGCTATTGTCCATATTAGTGGTATATTTCCCTACCCTTAATTTGTAGCTGTTTAGTGTGGCTCGCCTTGGGCGGGCCAACTATAACTCGCAGTATGGAATCAACCGCGAGTAATAACCTGATAATTTGAAAAAATCCCGATAGGCGTCGGGATAACCCTTGCCCCGAATGCTTTCGGGGTGGAGGTAACCCCGATATACATCGGGATAACTCGCTGTAACGACCAAGGGTCTAGCAGCGAGTAAAGGTCGAATGGACCGATTAATACCGCATTCTCAAATAGTTGAAATCCAGCAGGCGACTGACATTGTAGAGTTAATCTCTAGCTACATCCCACTCAAGAAGGCCGGCGCTAATTACCGGGCCCTCTGCCCGTTCCACGAGGAAAAGACGGCTTCTTTCTCCGTTAATCAGGCCAAACAAATATTCCACTGCTTCGGCTGCCACAAGGGCGGCAATGTCTATGGTTTTGTCATGGCCTACGAAAAGGTGGCGTTCCCCCAGGCCGTGAAGATACTGGCTGAACGGGCCGGTATCAGATTGGCCAATACCCAGCCCAAGGACGATGCCTCAAGGGAAAAGCGGGCCGACTTTCTGAAGGCCAACCGGCTGGTGACCAATTATTACCACGAGTGTTTGTTGAAGTCCAAAGCGGCCGAGCCGGCCCGGGCCTATCTGGCCAAGCGGGGATTTAACCAGGCGATGATTGCCAAGTTCCTGCTGGGCGTTGCCTTGCCTGGTTGGAGTAATCTGGTCGGCTATGCCCGGGAAAAGAATATCCCGCTCAAGCATCTTGAGGAGCTCGGGCTGATTTTACCGCGCAAGGAGAACAACGGATACTACGACCGTTTCCGCAACCGGCTGATGTTCCCGATATTTAATCCGCGCGACGGCGTGGTCGGATTCGGCGGCCGGGCGCTGGACGATGCCGAGCCGGTCTATCTTAATTCGCCGGAGAATCTTCTGTTTAACAAGGGCAAGTCGCTCTACGGGCTTAATTTCGCCAAGGACGCCTGTGAAAAGGCCGGTCAACTCTGCATTATGGAGGGTTATACGGACGTGATTATGGCCTACCAGCACGGGTTTGAATATGTCGTGGCTACGCTGGGCACGGCCATGACCACCGACCATATCAAATCCATCCGGCGCTATGTCAATAAAGTCGTCGTGGTTTATGACGCGGACGCGGCCGGCAAGATGGCCTCGGCCCGTTCGCTGGATTTATTCCTGGCTGAAGAGATGGATTTATTCGTGGCCCGCCTGCCCGAGGGGCTGGACCCGTATGACTGCCTGATACGTAAGGACGGCAAACAGGTCTTCCAGAAGTGCATTGACGAGGCCGTGGAACTCTTTGCCTACCGGCTGGAGGTGGCGACTCGCAAGTATAACCTGAATAACATCGAGGAAAAGAGCAAGGCGGTGGATGAGATACTGGATACCATCGGCGCCGTGCCCAATCCGGTGAAACGCAATCTTTATATGAAGCAACTGGGCGAGGCCGTGGGTATCGGAGAGGACGTTCTGCGGGGCCGGCTGAAGTTAAAGGCCAACCGACCCAGTGGTGAGCAGAAGACAGTGTCAGTGGCGCTGCCGCCGTTACCGGTGCAACAACAGGATGTCCGGGCCGGAGAGCAAATCATTGAAATAATGTTAACCAAGAACGAGTTTATACCGATAATCAGGGAATCCGTCGGGCTGGAAGATTACCCGACCGACTCAAGCAGAAAGATAGCCGAGAAGATATTCGAAAACTATGACACCGACGGCAAGGTGACAGCAGAGAGTTTGCTGAACTTTATTGCCGATAACCTCGAGTTGTCCGGCATGACCAGCCGCATTACCGAAGAGGCGTCACAGAAGAATATCTCCGATTACGATAAATATCTCAGGGAATGGCTGTCCTTTATTGAGAAGCGGCGCAAACGGACCAAGGAAAACCCGGCCTTGAAACTGCAGCTTAAGGAGGCACAGTTAAAAGGGGACCAGGCAGCCATAAACCTGATTCTTTCTAAACTTCAAGGAGCAGTAAACTCAAGACAATAATGAAAAGTATAAAGAATGCCTTAAATCTCCTGATTTTACAGGGGAAACGCAAGGGTAAGCTCACCTACGATGAACTCAATAAGATAATCCCGCCGGATATGGTTTCGCCTGAGGAGCTGGACAAGTTATTAGTCCGCCTGTCAGACGCCGGTATTGAGCTGGTGGATGAAGAGACCTCAGCCGCAGACGAGGTGCCGCGCGAGGATGCCGAGACCGAAAAGGAAGAAGCCGAAGAAGAGGTGGAGTTAAAACCGGCTGAAGAGGTGGAGAAGACCGACGACCCGGTCCGGATGTATCTCAAGCAGATGGGCGAAATCCCGCTGCTGTCACGGGTCGAGGAACTGCATCTGGCCAAGAAGATTGAGCAGGCGCGCCATCGCTTCCGCGAGAAGGTGGAGGAGTCGCCGGTGGCGGTTTTAGAGGCCATCAATCTCCTGGAAGACGTGCGCAACGGCAATATCGCCCTGGACCGGACCCTGCGCGGCGACAGCGAAATAGACCTTTCCAAGCGCAAGACCTTTGTCCGCCTGCCCCGGATTATCATGCAGCTCAAACGCCTGCTCAATAAGAGTAAGGAAGAGTATTCATTTGTCGCCGGCAACCGCATGCCGGCCAAGACCAGGGAAAAAGTAAACCGCAAGATCGCCGCCCGCCAGAGAAAGTGGGTGGGTATCCTGGAATCGCTCAATATCCAGGTCCGGCGCATCAAACCGATTTCCGTCCGCCTGAAGGAACTGTGCAAACAGTGGACCCTGGCAGATAAGGATCGGCTGATATTGAAGAAGACCGCAGCCAACCGCCTGAAGTTAAAGGAACTGGAAAACAAGTTTGCGGATTGGAAACTGCTCCTGATGGAAGACCTTAATTCCCTACGGAACCGGGTCAAGGAGCTGGAGCGCCGCTATAACGAATACGAGAAATACAAGAGGAAATTGTCGGCCAGCAATCTTCGGCTGGTGGTGAGCATTGCCAAGCAGTACCGTAACCGCGGGATGAGCTTCCTGGATCTGGTCCAGGAAGGCAACACCGGTCTGATGCGGGCCGTGGAGAAATACGATTATACCCGGGGCTATAGGTTTTCCACCTATGCTACCTGGTGGATTCGGCAGGCGATAACCAGGTCGATTGCCGACCAGTCGCGCACCATCAGGATTCCGGTCCATATGGTGGAGACGATGCGCCGGTTGAAATCCGCGGCCAAGGAAATCATGCAGAATAAGGGCCGCAAACCCTCGATTGAGGAAATCGCCCAGCTTTCTGACGTGCCGCTGGATGAAGCCAAGCGGATTTACCGGATTATCAAGCAGCCGGTTTCTATCGACCGGCCGGTTAAGACCGGAGAGGATACCGAATTCAGCGATTTTATTGAGGATACATCGGTTCAGTCGCCGGTTAAGCTGGCCACCCACGAGATGCTCAAGGAGAAACTGGATGCGATTCTCAAGTCCCTGCCTTTCCGGGAAAGGGAAATCGTGAAGCTTCGTTTCGGCATCGGGGCCGGTTATTCCTGCACCCTGGAAGAGGTGGGCAAGATATTTAAGGTAACCAGAGAAAGGGTCAGGCAAATAGAGGAAAAAGCGCTGAGAAAATTACAACATCCGACCAGAATCAGAAAACTTGAGAGCTTTATGGAGGGAGTGAAGAAAGTGTGATGAATAACCAGATTATTGAAAAATTGAAGGAGCTGCAGGCGATAGATATCAGGATAGGGTCGCTCAATAAGTTATGCGTCGACAAGTCGTCCGGCTTGGATTGCAAAAAGGAGAGTATTAAGGAATTACAAAAACGGCTTGAGGAAGTCAAACAAAAGGCAAAACAGGTGAAGATAGAGATAGACAAGAAGGATTTGGAACTCAAGACTAACGAGGATAAGGTGAATAAGCTGAACGTTCAGTTGAATACGGTCAAAACCAATAAGGAATATTCGGCCCTGACCAACGAAATCAAGTCGGCCAAGGCGGACAATGATGTGATTGAGGACGTGATTCTTAATCTTTTCAACCAGAATGAGATCGTCCAAAAGGAAGCCCGGGATGTTGAAGCCAGGATAAAAGAGGAGACTAATCAGTTGGATGCAATGTCGGCTCAGGTGGGTGAGGAGATTGGTCGCATTAAGACCGAGATAGAAGCCGTCTGCCAGGAGAGGCAGAAGAATGTAGGTGCGGTTGATTCCGAGGTGTTGAACAAATACGAAAAGATTATCAGTAACAAGGCCGACCGGACCGCTCTAGCCTGCGTAGTTGAACCTTATAAGGGTAATTACACCTGTCAGGGATGCCATATGGATGTGCCGCCGCAGCAGGTTAACGAACTTATGAAGAAGAAGGAGATAATTTGTTGTAAATCCTGTCTGAGGATTCTTTATATTGATCCGGTTAGCGCCCCAAGCGACAAATAGATAAGCAGGTAAAAATGGTAAAGTTTTCTGATATTTCTAAATTATGGAAGGACCCGGAAGAAGAGCCGAAGAAAGACAGCAAAGCCAAAAAGCCCGTCCCGGTTGCCGATACGAAAGATCCCCGCAGGGATATCCTGCAGGGCCAATTAAAAACACCTGAGGTTCCCCAAGCCAGATTAGTAAAGATTAACGATGCCGATGAAAAGCCGGCGCCAGTTGGGCTTCGGCCCCAACTCGGTGGTGAACCCCGTGAAACGGTTAAATATTCCGCTGGCAGTATTAAGCCCAAGGGCGATGCCATTGGTGCGCCCAGGGAAGAGATATCGTTTCGTAACATTGGCGCGTCCGAAAATAAAACCGCACCCCGGGAAGAGGCGAAACTTAATATTGCAGAGGTGGCCAAACAGGATGATAAGATTGAGCAGGCCGCCTCGGCATTTTACGATAGATTATACAGCGCAAACCAGAATGTGGTTCACCTCCTTAACAGCAATCTGCCGGCCCGGATTGATATCAGGGAGTTGATTCAACTTGTCAAGGAAATAGTTTCCTTTATGGATAATAACGGCGCTGCCTTGGTGGGGTTTGCCTATCGCGAGCCAAAGCCGGATTATTTCATATCGCACCAGGTTAATTTAGTGCTCTTTTCGATTTCCATCGGCTCGGGGCTGGGCTACAATCAAAATCAGCTGGAGGAATTGGGGCTGACTGCCTTTGTGCATGATGTGGCGATGAAGGAATTGCTTAATGTGGTTGAAGATAATGAGCAGAGGCGCTCGGTTGTCGGCAATGAAGTTATCAGGAATTATATCAAGTCGGGGTTGCAGATCCTAAGACAGATACCGTTATTGCCCGCGGTGATATTGGAGGTTTGCCGCCAGTATCACGAAAGTTACCACGGCGGCAGCGAGAGTGGCGTGGTTCACGAATACGCTCAGATAATGATGGTGGCTGATAATTTTGAGAGTCTGACCCATTATCGTCCGAATCGCGTGACCCGGACCGCCCAAGCCGCCTTGCGTGAGTTGATCGAAACAGCCGATACGGATTTTGCCCGGAAGGCGCTAAAAATACTGATTAAACAGGTTGGTATTTATCCGGTCGGAACGTTCGTCCTGCTTAATACCCAGGAGATTGCCGAGGTGGCCAGGCATAACGATAATTTTCCGCTAAGGCCGGTGGTAAATGTGCTTTATGTGTCAGAGGGGAAACTGTCTCTATTAAGGACGGTTGACCTCTTGAGTAATCCGAGTTTATATGTGACCGGTACGCTGACCAGGGAAGAGGTAGCAGACAGGGCGAAGCCGGAACAGAATAGTTAGTCTATGGAACATGTTTTAGTTGTTGAACGTAATAAATTACTGGATGGCAAAGAGATTCCCTATGGGTTTCATAAGGATAATATCGAGGTATTGCTTCAGAATATCCATAAATCCGCCTATTTCATCAACCGGCCTGATGCCGAGAATAATCCGGCATTGAAACAGATTATACCGTATCTGGTGATTACCGGGCGTGAAGGAGAGATATTCCTGGTCCAGCGCCTGGCCGGCCAGACCGAGAAACGCCTGCATAATAAATATTCCATCGGCATCGGCGGGCATATTAATCCGGTCCTTGATGCGCAAGGCAATGAAGTTTCATCCGTGCCCGAAATCATCAAAAGTGGCCTGGAGCGGGAATTGCACGAAGAATTACAGGTTAAGACTTCATACCATTATAAATTGGTTGGTTATTTAAATGACGATAGCAATTCAGTAGGGCAGGTGCATCTGGGATTAGTTCATCAGGTTTTGGTTGGCGATACCGATGGTGTTAGCGTGCTGGAAAAGGACTTGATGATTGGTAAATTCGAAACTATCAGGGAAATTGAAAAACAATTAGAGCTATTGGAAACCTGGTCGCAAATAGTGTTCAGAGATTTTGTTAAGACAGTAAGCTGATTCCGTCCATTTCAGATGGTTTTTGGATATTAATAATCTCAAGTATGGTCGGGGAGATGTCACATAGTCTTCCTCCGCTCCTAAGCTTTCTGTCCTTAAATTGTTCGCCTACCAGAATAAATGGTACGATGTTAGTAGTGTGATAGGTGTGTGGTTGGTTGCTGTTGTGGTGGTCAATCATTTCTTCGGCATTGCCGTGGTCTGAAGTGATGAGCACCACGCCGTTTTGCTTCAGGATTGCCTCGGTAATTCGACCTACCCCTTCATCCACGGTCTCAACGGCCTTGATGGCCGATTCTAAAACGCCGGTATGCCCGACCATATCGCAATTGGCGTAATTCATGATAATTACGGAATGTCCGCTTTTTGCGATGTCCTCTAAAACCTCACGAGTGACCTCCGGCGCGCTCATCTCCGGTTGCATATCATAGGTGGCCACTCTTGGCGATGGGATAAGTTTTCGGTCCTCAAGCGGGAATGGCTTTTCTTCACCGCCGTTGAAGAAATAGGTGACGTGGGCATATTTTTCGGTCTCGGCAATACGCAGTTGCCCGATATTATTCCTGGAAAGTATCTCGCCCAGGATATTCTTCATTGTTATGGGTTTGAATGCTACGGGCAGGGTGAGTTTCTCGTCATACTGGGTCAGTGTGGTAAACAAGACCTTGGGAAATGCCTTACGCGGGAATTCTTGGAAATCCGGTTTAGTGAGGGCGTTGGTAATCTCCCGAGCCCGGTCAGCACGGAAGTTGAAGAAGATTACGGAGTCGTTGTTCTTGATTAAGCCGACCGGATTGTTATTTCGGGTGATAATAATGGGTTTAATGAATTCGTCGGTTTCTCCTCTGTTATAGGCGTTTTTGACGGCGTCTATTGCCGATGTTTCCTTGACGCCTTCGCCGATGGTTAGGGCATTATATGCCTTGGCCACCCGGTCCCAACGTTTGTCACGGTCCATCAGGAAATAGCGGCCGCAGATGGTAGAGACCTGTCCGATGCTGAGTGAATTCATCTTGTCCTGAAGTTTTTCTAGATGATGAATACCGCTGGTGGGGGGGGTATCGCGGCCGTCCATCACCGCGTGGAAGAAGAGGTTATCCTTAGGAAATCCGCTTTTCTTTGCCATTTCCAGCAGGGTAGAGTAGTGGCGGTCTGAACTATGTACGCCTCCGTCCGAGACCAGGCCGATGAAATGAAGACCGCCCTTATTTTTACGGCAATGCGTCATTGCATTTGTTAATTCGGAGTTGGTGAAGAATGAGCCGTCTTTGATGGCGTTGTCAATACGGGTGATTTCCTGCCAGACCACGCGTCCGGCGCCGATATTAAGATGTCCGACCTCGGAATTGCCCATCAATCCATCAGGCAGTCCGACCGCATTGCCAGAGCTGAGGAGTTCGGTATACGGATATTCATTTTCCAGGCGGCTTAGGTTCGGGGTGCGAGATAGCTTTATGGCATTGCCTTCTTTATGTTTGTTGACGCCCCAGCCGTCCATTATTATTAATGCGAGCACAGGGATGTTCATATATTTTGATTGTATCATACGTCTCAAAAGGGGTCAAGTTTCACCCCGAAAAAGCCGATAATATATACATTCAACCGGTGAAAATGAGGGCTTGCAACGAGGAGTTTTTATGCCGAATATATTGATAGTTGACCAGTTACAACAAACCGGCGCTTTGATGAAAAGCATGCTTAATAATTATTACGGCGTTTCCCTTTCCGATGATTTTTCCGGAGCGATGAAGAAATTGGAGACTGCCTTGTTTGATATGGTCTTAATGGAGGTGGAACGGCTCAATTCGGACACGCAGAGTTTTCTTAAGCAGGCAAAAGAAATTCTGCCTAATCTGCCGGTTCTTATTCTGACAGAACATCAGGATAACCTGCAATCAATCCAATCAGTTAGGATGATACCAAGACCTTTCAGATGCGCCAGTTTTATGGGAATAGTTTATGATGCGTTATCAACGCCGAATACAAATACCGAGAGTGTTACCTTCCATCGGGCCCTGACATATGCAGTCGAGATATCTGCTTCTGCGCGCGCCTTGGGAAGCGGGCTGAAATGTTCTTTGACGGATCTGAGCAGGCAGGGTTTTATGATTGAGCCGGCCGTGCCTTCCCCGGGGCGTTCTGCAGAGAACGATAAGATAGAATTCCAGAATTTCTTTAAGGGTATCTGCCCTGACGGCATGGTTACATCCAAGCCGTTGCACGCCAATATAATCATAAAGGAACAGGAGCCGATATCGCTCAATTCAAGGGTTGCCTTTGTGGAAAGAGGGGCCGATGAGATATTTAAAAGGGCGGGCTTGAGTTTTTTCGGAGCCGAGAAGCAGAATAACAGATTGCTGGAGTTGTTAAAGCAGAATTAATTCCAGTCGACGGAACAGTTTCATTTTCGCACGCCGGTTCACTTGTAAGATGTGATGTCTTTCCCGATGTGAACAAATTGGGTTATCTCGCCATTACTGTCTTTTATCGGATAGGCCGTAACTTCAATTATTTTCTTATGGCCCAGTTTGTCAAAGTGGGTGTGTTTTTTGACCACTGGTTTGTTGGTTCGCACCATTTCTGAAACCGGGCAGATATCAAGAGGCGCCTGGCAGGGTGTATTACTATTATGGGTTACCTTATAGCAGAAGCTTCCGATGAGTTCTTTCCGGCTGCAGCCGGTTTCTTTAAGGGCGGCGTTGTTAGCCCAGATGATACGCAAGTCCCTTGAGAGCAGGAATATTGAATCCGAGATGCCTTCAAGTATGTTTTCCAGCGTCTGCTTTGACCTGATGATTTCCTCGTCCTGTTTTTTCATCAGGGTGATATCGCGGGCAATGCCCATAACCGACGTAACTTTGTTATTAGTCGAGTCCATAATGGGCGCCAGCCAGGTTTCAATCCAAAGTTCTCGTTTAGGATATGGCGTTTTACTGCTGACACAAAGCGGTTTGTTGGTATCGAAGACCTGCAGAATATTCTTTTGCATCCGGTCCGCCGTGGCCGGGAATAATTCTGCCAATAACTTGCCGACGATATCTGATGGTTGTGCGTCAAACTGTTTGGCGCCGAAACCGTTTGCATACTGGACGCGGAAATCCCGGCCAACGATGAAAATCATATCGTGGGCTGCTTCAGTCAATGTTCGGTAACGTTTTTCGCTTTCGTGCAATGCCTCTTCCATTAATTTGCGGGTTCCGATATCGACGCCAAAACCCACGCCGCCTACGATAACGCCTTCTTTATAAACAGGCGCCAAGGTAAACAGCATGGTGAACAGAGTCCCATCGGCTTTATAGATTCTCATGGTGTTCTGCTGTGGTTTGCCGGCCATGGTATTCTGGAATGCCTCTTTGGCTATTTCCAGGTCTTCGGCATAAATGTACGGCGCAAAAGATTTACCCTGGACATCTTCCATCTTGTGGCCGGTTATGGCCATCGTTTGCTGGTTGAGGAAGGTAAAACTGCCGTTGGTGTCAAAGGTCCATATCATATCGTATGAGTTCTCGATTATCGTGCGGTATTTTTCTTCGGATTCCCTGATTAATTCTTCTGAACGGCGTTCTTTCGAAATGTCGTGGACATACTCAATAACTCCGGTTTGCCGGTTTGTTTTGGTGTCAACAAAGGGGTGGGAATATAAACCCAACCAGCCGATTTGGTTATAATCTTTTCCTGCTTTGGGGACAACTTCATAGGCAGGTTTGCCTGTTTTGATGGTCTGTTGGCTTGGACATATCTCGCAAGGGTATTTTCTGCCGTGATACGCTTCGTAGCATTTTTTGCCAACCAGAGGCATGACGTGCGTGTACCATCGTTCCATGGTGGGGTTAACACGGATTATATTGAGGTCGTTATCAAGAATGCTGATGCCATCCTTGATGCTGGAAAAAATGTCTGAAAGAAACTTCTCACTGGCCCGGATTGATTCCAGGGCTTCGCGTCTTTCGGTGATATCAATGCCGGTCCCGATGATAAACTCCACGGAATTGTTGTCATCTAGGAGGACCGAATTGGACCAGGCAATGAGTCGGCGATTACCATCCTTGGTAATCCAGTAGTTTTCGAAGCTATTCGGCAATTTAGTGCCGACCAATTTACCGAAAATATCCCTGATTTGCTTCACTTCCTCGGGGATGATGAAAACGTCCCAGATACATTTGCTGAAAACTTCTTTTAAAGCGTACCCGGTTATATTTTCACAGGCCTTATTGAAGGATACGATTCTGCCTTGGCGATCAAAAACCACAACTAAGGCGCCTACAGTTTCAATAACTGCGGAAGAAAAATCACGCTCTTTCTTGAGCGTCTCCACCATTTTATTCCTATCTTTTTCCGTCTTTTCCAGGTCGCCAATCTGCTTGCGCAGAGATGCTATCTCACTTATAAGTTGATCAGATATATTGTCTGTCGGATTCATAATTAAGCTCTGTAGAGATTATTTCAATATGATATTATAATACACCGGTTTATTAAAACATTATTACAGTTAATTAACTATACTGTTATATTTACTGCGCAAACTTTGTATTCCGGTATCTTGGCCACTGGGTCTATCGCCGGGTTAGTAAGTATATTCGCCGGGCCTTCGGCAAAGTGGAACGGGATAAAAACTGTACCTTGAGGAACGCAGTCGGTAATGGTAGCCTTTATCTTGATAGAGCCGCGCCGCGAGGCAATACTGATTTTCTCGCCGTCAGATATGCCGAGTTTACCGGCATCGCCAGGATTTATTTCCACATACGGCTCGGACACTAAAAAGACCGGGCCAGCGGAGCGCCTGGTCATTGAGCCGGTATGATAATGGTAAAGGGTTCGGCCGGTAGTCAGTGTAAATGGATAGTTGTTGTCCGGTTCCTCGGCCGGCGGCTTGTAATCAATCGGGAAGAACTTGCCCAGCCCGCAGGTGAATTTGTCCTTGTGCAGGAATCCGGTGCCCGGGTGGTCTTCAGAAGGGCAGGGCCATTGTATGGATTCGCAGGTGAAATAACCGCCTTTTGGGTTCAGACGGCGGTATTTTATTCCGCAATAGATAGGCGCAACAGAGGCGAGCTCATCAGTGAGTTCGGCCGGCGATTTATATTCAAACCCTGAGTTGATATTCAGTTCCTTGGCCAGACGGGTGGCGATTTCAGAGAGTATCTGCCAGTCCGGGCGGCTTTGGCCGACAGGTTTTAATGCGGCCGGCGAGAGCTGGACGCGACGTTCAGTATTGGTATAAGTCCCTTCTTTCTCGGCAAAACTCGTGGCGGGCAGTACTACAGTTGCGCGCTGGGCTGTTTCGGTCAGGAAAATATCTTGAACAACCAGGAAATCCAATGCCTTTAGGCCGTCATCCACGTGACTGATATTCGGGTCAGAAAGCATGGGGTTTTCGCCCATAATATAGAGCCCCTTGATTTTACCTGAGGAAGCGGCGTCGATTATTTCAGTTACGGTCAGGCCGGGCTTGTCGCTTAACCGGGTATTCCACGCCTTTTCGAACTTCGATTTGATATCGGGGTTGTTCACGGACTGGTAACCAGGATAGACATTGGGTAGGCACCCGGCATCGCAGGCGCCCTGGACATTGTTCTGGCCTCTTAACGGATTCAGGCCTGAAGACGGCTTGCCAATCTGGCCGCAGAGCATTACAAAATTAGCCAGGGACATCGTGTTATCCGTGCCGGTGGTATGCTGGGTGATGCCCATAGAATAAATTACCATGGCGTTTTTGGCCTTGGCATAAGCCTTGGCAGCTTTACGGATATCCTCAACTGGAACGCCGGTAATTTCAGAGGCTTTTTCAGGTGGATAATTATCCACGACCTTTTTGACCGCCTCAAAGCCTTCGGTGCGGGTCCTGATGAATTCCTTGTTTTCCAGCCCTTCGCTGATGATAACATTCATCAGGCCGTTAATCAGGGCAACGTCAGTGCCGCATTTATGCCTGAGCCAGAGTTCTGAGAACTCGGTTAATTCTATGGCCCTGGGGTCGCAGACAATGAGTTTGGCGCCCTTGTTGACCGCTCGCTTTATAGCATAACCGATAATCGGGTGCGCCTCGGTGGTATTAGAGCCAATCACCAGAATAACTTCGGCGTTTTCGACTTCATCTATGGAGTTGGTCATGGCGGCCGAGCCGAATGATTTGGCCAGTCCGGCCACGGTTGAAGCGTGGCAGAGCCGGGCGCAGTGGTCAATATTATTGGTGCCGAATAATACCCGGCATAATTTCTGCATCAGGTAGTTTTCCTCATTGGAGCACTTGGCAGAGGCCAATGCTGCCAGTGCCTCAGGGCCGTGTTCCTTCTTAATCCGGGTGAATTTTTCGACCACAAGGTCAATGGCTTCTTCCCATGTGGCTTCGCAGAGAATGCCGTCCCTGCGGATAAGGGGTTTCTGGAGACGCTTCCGGCTCTGGTTGAGTGATTCATCTAAGGCAGACGATGGATAAATAGGTGGATTCGTTGAGGGTTGAGCGTTGAGCGTTGAGCACTCTTTGTTTTGACGCACGACGCAAGACGCTAATCTGTCCTGATGACCCACAAAGTCCATCCCGAAATGCCCTTTGATGCACAGCCAGCCGTGATTGGCCGGTCCGTGAGGGTTGCCTCTGGAGCGGACAATCCTATTGTCCTTTATGTCCAATAAAATACTGCATCCGCATCCGCAATAAGGGCAGATGACCGATGCCTTTTCACATTCAGAGATGCGTCCTTTGAACCGGGCGGTTGAGTCGGTCAGGGCGCCGACCGGGCAGACGTCCACGCAGGCGCCGCAGAAGACGCAGTCCGAGTCCTTCCTGGGCACATCAAGCGGAGTGGTAATTTTGGTGGCAAACCCGCGCCTGGTAAAATCAATCGCTTCGTTCACGACCGTCTCATTGCAGGCAATGACGCAGCGTCCGCACATAATGCAGGTCTGGTATGACATTTCTATGAGCGGATTACCTGTTTCGTTCGGATACGAAGTTGTTTCACCTGTATAAGATGTTTTTTCCAGTCCGAATTCGTAGGCATACTTTTGCAGGTCGCAGACGCCATTCTTCTCGCAGGTCAGGCAATTCAGCGGATGGTCAGAGAGAATCAGGTCTAAGGCGGTCTTTCGTAAGGAGTGTAGTTTGTCGTTTTGAGCAGTAACCTCTATTCCTTCCTTGACCGGCAGGGCACAGGAAGCAATGGGCGCTTTTCCGCCTTTGATTTCAATGATACACAACCGACAGCCGGCAAAGGGAGTAAGCGCCGGATGATAGCACAGGTGCGGGATATGGATGCCATTATCCAGGGCGGCTTGGAGGACTGTTTGGCTTGGCTTGGCCAAGATCTCCTTGCCGTCAATCGTAAATCGTATATCAGTCATATTCAGTCCTTTTTGGGTCTTCCGAGGTGGCAAAAGCCACTTTTTAGGTGCCAATTGGGTCCTCTGAGGTGCCAATTGGGTCTTCCGAGGTGCCAATTGGGTCCTCGGAGGTGCCTATTGCCACCTCCGAGGTGGCTATAACACCATTTCTACCAAAAACTGTCCTAAAATCGGACAGTTGGTTACTTTTTAACCTGATTTAGCTGTTTATTTGGCATCGGAGCAATAGCGTTAAATCTACACTTCTCAACACAAATCCCGCACACTTCGCATTTGATTGTGTCTATAGTATGGGGTTTTTTCTTTTCACCGGCAATGGCCTTAACCGGACAATTCTTGGCGCAGAGAGTGCAGCCGGTGCATTTTTCAGTGGCTATTTCATACCTGAAAAGTCCTTTGCATACGCCGGACGGGCAGAATTTGTCGTGCAGGTGCGTTTCGTATTCTTTGCGGAAATAGCGGAGCGTTGAGATGACCGGATTGGGTGCGGTCTGGCCTAAGCCACAAAGAGAACTATCGCGCACTGACTCGGCTAAGGCGTGCAGTTTTTCTATGTCTCCGGTTTCCGCCTTGCCCTGGGTAAATCGGGTTACCAGCTCCAGCATCCGCTTGGTGCCGATTCGGCACGGGACGCACTTGCCGCAGGATTCCTTCTGACAGAAGTCCAGGAAGTAGCGGGCGATGTCCACCATGCAGTTTCTCTCATCAAGGACAATCATTCCGCCTGAGCCCATGATGGCGCCGGCTTGCTTGATGCTTTCGTAATCAATAGAGGTATCCAGATGTTCTGCAGGCAGGCAGCCGCCTGAGGGTCCGCCCATCTGGACCGCCTTGAATGTCCGGCCGTGCGGAATGCCGCCGCCGACATCAAATATTATCTGGCGCAGGGTGATGCCCATCGGGACTTCCACCAGTCCGGTGTTGTTAATCTTGCCGGCCAAGGCAAAGACCTTGGTGCCTTTGGAGCCGGCGGTGCCTAATTGGGCATAGGCGCCGCCGCCATCCAGTATAATCTGAGGAATGCTGGCCAGGGTTTCCACGTTATTGATGACCGTGGGCCTGCCCCAGAGACCAGATTCAGCCGGGAAGGGCGGGCGGGGTTTGGGCATCCCGCGTCTGCCTTCAATAGAAGCGATTAGGGCGGTTTCCTCGCCGCAGACAAAGGCGCCGGCGCCTTGTTTTATAGTGATGTCAAAACTAAATCCGGTTCCAAAGATGTTTTCACCGAGTAGTCCCATCTCGCGGGCTTGCTTGACAGCCAGAGTTGAATATTCCACGGCAATCGGGTATTCAGCTCGGACATAGATATAACCGTGGGTGGCGCCGATGGCATAAGCGCCGATGAGCATGCCTTCTATGACCGAATGTGGGTCGCCTTCCAGAACCGCCCGGTCCATAAATGCGCCCGGATCACCTTCATCTCCATTACAAATAAAATATTTAGTATCGCTTTTGTAACCGTTAGCGAATTTCCATTTTAACCCGGTCGGGAATCCGGCGCCGCCTCGGCCCCTGATGCCTGATTTTGTTACCTCATCTATGACATCGGTGGGCTTCATTTCCCCCAGCGCCTTGGCAATCGCCATATATCCGTTGCGGTTGATGTAATCAGCGATGCTGGTGGGTCTGATGTAACCGCAGTTCCTCAAGACAATCTTTTTTTGCGACTTGAAGAACGGGATTTCACTAAGATGCGGATAGAACTTACCTTTTTCAGAATAAACGTGGTTGTTGAGCGCTGCGCCTTGAGCGGCAATCTGCGCAACGACCATCGGGATGTCTTTTTCTGATAACTTTCCGTAGAAGATACCGAGCGGGTCGATGGATACAACCGGTGCATAGGCGCAGAGCCCCTGGCAGCCGGTTTCCACTAATTCAATCTGCGCTTTCTGCTTTTTGATTTCAGAGTGGAAGGCATCCCTGATTTTAAGAGCTCCCTTGGCGCGGCAGCCGGTGCTGCAAATCCGGATGCGGGTTTTGGAGCTGTCCGCCTTTTTTGTCAAGTCTGACTTAAATGCGAGCAGTTCATTTACCGAAGAAAAATGTATCATCTGTCACTCCCGTTATAAGCGTTAAGTGCATTCCTTTAATGCTTCGTCTATTCGTTTCTCGTCTAGGTTGCCGTAATAGTCCTGATTTACCATCATTGCCGGGGCCAGGAAACAGGTGCCCAGGCAGGCGACGGTTTCAAGAGAGAATTTATAGTCCGGGGTGGTTTGTCCGTCTTCAATATTGAGTTTTGACTTTATATGATTGATGACGTTATTGGCGCCCCGCACATGGCAGGCCGTGCCCCGGCAGGGTTTTACGATGTATTTCCCGCGCGGTATCGTGGTGAATTGGGCGTAAAAAGTCAGGATGCCGTAGATTTTATTGCGGCCGACACCGGTGTGTCGGCTTATTGCCTTGAGCGACTCCGGCGGGACATAGCCGAACTTTTCCTGGATTGCCTGGAGGATGGGAATAACCAGGCTGGCGCTATTATGGGCAAAGCCATTGATAACCCCTTTGATTTGGGAGGCGGTTGGCGGCTTCATAAAAACTCTCCTGTTTTAATGGTTATCCCTGTGGTTGCGTTTCGTCTGGTGTTGTGCCTATTTCGTCCAGTATCTTATTCTCCACAAAGATAGGAGTTTTGAGATGGACCGCCAGGACAATCGCATCGCTTGGCCTGGAATCAATCTCTGTTTCTTTGCCGTTGGTGCTGATAAAAACCTTGGCATAAAAGGTGTTTTTCTTAAGGTCGCTGATTATGATCTTGCTGATGGTGTAGTTAAGCTCCTTGAGGATGTTAATAATCAGGTCGTGGGTCAATGGGCGAACTGTTTTAGAGTTTTTTATCTTGCGGTCAATGGCTGCGGCCTCGTAAATACCGATAACGATGGGGAAAACACGCTCGCCCTTGACTTCCTTTAGTATAATAAGCTGTTCTTCGCGGTTTTCGTCGATAATCAGGCGGGATAGCTCTACTTGTATCATCAATGGAATCTTTCGTTACCTGAAACAGGAAATCTGCCGGCCCATCTCCTTAAAGTGGTAGGAATTTTCCTTGAGCGTATTGAGCAGGTCAATAAACACGGCTGACGATTGCGGCTGGCAGATTCCGCTGGTCAGTCTTTCTTCATGTTCCTGGGCAAAGTTAGTTGAGGTATTTTCCAACGCATTGGCGGTGTCAATGATGTATTTGGCAAGAACATCGTTTTTTGTTACAGCCACATCCTTAAGGCATCGAGATAGGTGTTTGATGGTTCCGATAAGATACTCCAGTTCCCTGAGCGCTTTATCGCTGAAAAGGATATGTTTATCTATCTTGCTCTTAAAGATATTTACTAACCGGGAAAGATTGACAGTTATTTTATCTATACGGCCTCCGACATCTTTTCTGGTGGTGTCGTTGCATCCATTGTCGTATAATTGATAGCTTTTTGCTTGAGCGGATATCTTAGTGATGATTAATTCGGCGGAATTCAGCTGGGGCAGGTTTTCGGTGCGGATTGAATCAAATATAAGCTTGAGCACTTCCTCAATGCTTTGGAAAAACTCGCCAATGGAAATATTATTCATAATAGATTAGAAAGTGTTTATAATACTAACTATAATGCAAATGACAAGAATAATCAGGCATAAGAGATTAAAATTCTTCATTGTGGTCTGGAGGATGGCTCTGGGGTTTTCCTCAGACGTAGCTAGGCTTAAAGTCAGCGAGACAATAAAGGCTATCAGGAGGAAAAGCCCGACCATTATAATAAGGTTAAGCATAATTTGTTGGATTTATCTGGGTTGTCGCAGGCTGTTCAGTAGCCGTTGGTTCCTTGGTTGCGGCTGGCTTCCGGGCAAGCAACTGCGAACATAAGTTTAATAGGATTACCAAATTGAGGATGCCTCCGACGCAGATATAAAGCAGGCCGACTTCAAAATAAGACATTGACACGATTCCTCTGGGCGCCTCGGATGTCAGGAGCGTTTTCAGCATGAGAGTTAACCCGCTGCCGAATTGCCCGACATAATAAAAAGGGTTGTCCGCAAATCTGACAAATCTAAAGTCGGCGATTATTACACCTATGGCAGAGCAGGTCAGGACGATCCCGAAAAATACCAAGGCTTTATACCGCTTTCCGTAAAACCAATGCGCAAAACCGGGGAGAATCCAGCCGGCAAGAAGCACCAGTGGCAATATAAGTTTTTTCATATCGTGAAATCCTTGCCCAGATATTTCTCTCGGGCTAAGGGGTTATTCATTATTTCTGCAGGGGTTCCGGCGCAGAGTATCTGTCCTTCATCTATGATATAGGAACGGTTTGTAACCGCTAGTGTCTCACGGACATTATGGTCGGTCAGAAGGATACTGATGCCCCGGGTCTTGAGTTGTTTGATGATTCCCTGAATCTCGGCAACAGAGATTGGGTCAACCCCGGAAAATGGTTCATCAAGCAATAACAATGTCGGTTCAGTAATAAGCGCCCGGGCGATTTCCAGGCGTCTGGTTTCTCCGCCGGAAAGAGTGGTCGTTTTCTGGTTCGCCAGCTTGGCCAATCCGAATTCATTGAGAAGCCGTTTGGCTTCGGACAGTCGCCGGCCGCGGCTGATGGGCCGGGTTTCCAGTATTGCCAGAAGGTTATTTTCCACGCTCAGATTCTGGAATACGGACGGTTCTTGGGGCAGGTAACCCATTCCGTATAATGCTCTTTTATACATCGGGAGTCCGGCCACATTTGTTTGTTTCTTCTCCCCGTTAATATTTGCCCTGAATATTATTTCACCGGAAGAGGGTGGAATCAATCCCGTAACCATCCGGAAGGTGGTGGTTTTACCGGCACCATTCCTTCCCAGGATACCCACAATTTCGCCTTCAGAGATATTAAACCCCACGCCATCAACTACCCGGCGCGAACCGTATATCTTTACCAGCTGTTTTACTTCAAGTAGCATATCTTTTTAATATAAATGGGTTACATTAACCGCCTCTAAAGCTATTGTTGATAATATGTTGATAACTTATCTGGGGCTTCTTAACTCCTTTATTATTAATGGTTTGTTTTATTCCCTCTCTTATTTTGCGCCCCCTTAGGTACTTTACCTAACATATTATAGAGTATAGTGTTATAGTATAGGAGCATATTTGTTTTCTATTTAGATAGCTCTTATAATTATACCTATAAATACCCTAATTTATCTACATTTCCTAACCCTTTACGTTGTATAAAATTGTATACAACTGTTTTTATCGTATCAATTTAAGCCTTTTTATAGGCCAGTATACGAATAAAGCCCGGCCAAAGATTTCGTCGGCATCGATAAACGGGGCGTTATCCACATCGTTAGATACTATATCGGCTTGATTGATAACCCGGTCCATTCCCCATATATCTCCACCCCGGTTATTTTGCCTGTTTCGTTTTATTCTGATAATATCTCCGTTTTCCTGATAAATATCAGCGGATGACGGTTCGGCATCGCATTTGATTATCGTTCCATCCTTAAGAGTGATTTTTCTCATCCGCCACAGGCGGCTGTCTTTACTATTGGGGATATTATCCCCGATGGCAAAGTATTTACCCTCAGGTATTGCCAGGGGTTTGTTTTCCCTTAAGATGCCGCTGGTGTCATAATAATATAAATCACGCCAGATGGTGATATCCCTGATGACAGCCGGATGCTTTTTTGCCCCCAGTTCAATCTGAAAGGGATGAATATCTTCATCCAATTGGCCATCTTCAAGCGAGCTGATGTAATCATACTTCACGGCCTCCTTGTTGTCGATCTTTATATAAATTGTGCCGTCAAAATTCAGTATTTCGATAAGATGTTCTTTATTAGGTTCGATTTTTATCTTTTCATCGATGGGTAACGATTTTATTGAGCTATCTGAAGGGATATAGCGTTCTAATGTATTGGGATAGGCTAAAAGGTCATACGGCGGTGAGCGAAAATGCCGTGTCATATTTGGTAAATCACTGTTCTCTTCCTGGAGCGGTTGGGGGTATAGATGGAGTGAAAAATTACCTGCGTGAGTTCTGATAGTTGCATAGATTTCCCCGCCTCTTCTATCCGTCCGGACCTTGAATGACAATTTCATGTCGCTGACCGGGTATCGGCCCGGGCTTTTACCGTATTCATCCCGGATGGTTTCCTTGTAGCCGATTGTTCCGCCGCCCTGGAGTTCCAACAGACCATTTTCTATCTTGTATAAACTGTCCTGCGGTGTATTCCAGGATTCCGTAAACTCATCCTGATTACCATTCCACCGATATGTATTTAACCAGATGGACTCCTGGGTTTTCAGGGCTTTCTTGGCGATAAGGAATTTATCTGTGCCTTTCGGTCGGTAATAAAGATTGCCGCGGTTTATCATTAGTTCCTCATTGGGTAGTCCCACCACCCGCTTTATGAAGCTGGTGCTCTTATCAAGCGGGAACTTGAAAAGAAAGACATCGTATCTTTGGATGGGGTTAAAAAGGATGCCGAATTTATTGGCGATGATTCTATCGCCGTCATTATAGTCGCCGTGTAAGGTGGGTTCCATTGAGCCGGTTGGAATCTTATAGACCTCGATGCAGAAACACCTGATAATCATCGCCAGGATAAAAGCCACCAGGAATACCTCGGCATTGCCCTGGGTCAAGAACAGCAGGATTACCGCCATTATCGCCGCATTTCCTAATGATATGGTTTTAGTGAGATAGAGCACGAATAAGATTATGCCCATCACGACCAAAATGATGCCTCTGAGATAGGAAAGGCCAAAACCCGGGATGTCAACGGTCGAATCTCTTTTTAGCATTTTCTATCTTTTCTCTTCTCCGGACAGAACCGCAACGAAAGCCGACTGGGGGATTTCCACCGAGCCGATGCTTTTCATCTTCTTTTTGCCTTCCTTCTGCTTGTTCCAAAGCTTCCGCTTGCGGGTGATGTCGCCTCCGTAACACTTGCCGGTTACGTTTTTGGCCAGGGCGCTGATATTTTCCCGGGCCACGATTCTTTTGCCAACTGCGGCCTGCAGGGCAACCTGGAAAAGGTGGCGCGGAATTTGCTGCCGCAATATGTGGATAATCTTCCGGCCCTTTGATTCCGCGACATTCTGATGGACTATCGCGGAAAACGCATCCACCTCGACATTGGCTACGAATATTCGCAATTTTACCAAATCGCCCGGTTTGTATCCAATAAAAACATAGTCCATCGTGCCGAATCCATGCGTGGCGGATTTAAGCTTGTCATAGAAATCATAGATAATCTCGCCCATCGGCATATTGTAATGGAGTATCACCCTGGTCGGTGAGATATATTCGGTCTTGATATGTTCGCCCCGTTTATTCTCGCACAAGGCCATGATATTGCCGATGTTTTCAGACGGGATGATTATGGATATCTTGACAATCGGCTCTTTAACCTCCCGGATGGTGGCTTCATCGGGGAACATCGCCGGGTTATCGATGCGCAGGGTTTTGGACAATCCGCCTTCGGTAATCGTCACCTCATATGGGACGTTAGGCGCGGTCTGGACCACGTCGGCTTTTTGCTCGCGCCTCAGGCGTTCCTTGATAACATCCATATGCAGCAATCCCAGGAACCCGCATCGGAAACCCATGCCCAGCGCTTCTGATGTTTCCGGCTCAAAGGTAAATGACGAGTCATTGAGCGACAGTTTTTCCAGGGCCTTTTTGAGGATAGTAAAGTCGCTGTCCTGGGTGGGGTAGAATCCGGCAAAGACCATGGGTAGTGGTTCGCGGTAACCGGGCAGGGGCGCCACCCCGGTCGCATTTTTCATGGTTACCGTATCGCCGATTTTAATCTCGCGGCTGTTGCGGATGCCGCTGATGATATAACCCACTTCGCCGGCTGACAATTTCGGGACTTTCAGCATCTTGGGCGTGAATATGCCAACTTCCTCGACATTAAAGGAGCGGTTATTTCTTATCATGATGATTTCGTCATCGGCTTTGACCGAGCCGTCTATCATCCGGACAAATATCACCACCCCGCGGAAGTCGTCATAGACCGCATCGAATATCAGGGCTTTGAGCGGTTTGTTGATATCGCCGGTGGGCGGCGGAATACGCTCAACCACTGCCTCGAGAATCTTATCGGCATTGGTTCCCTGCTTGGCGCTGACGTTGATTATCTCATCCGGCGAAATGCCCAGGATATTCTGGATTTCATCCCGGACCATCTCAATATTGGCCGCCGGCATGTCTATTTTATTGATGACCGGTATGATTTTTAGGTTGGCTTCCATGGCTACCAGGGCATTGGCCACGGTCTGGGCCTGGACGCCCTGGGAAGCGTCAACCAGCAGCAGGGCGCCTTCGCAGGCCTTCAGGCTCCTTAACACCTCGTAGCTGAAATCCACGTGTCCGGGCGTATCAATCAGGTTCAGGATATAATTCTGGTTATTAAGCCGGTATTTGAGCAGGACCGCCTTGGCTTTGATGGTAATCCCGCGTTCCCTTTCTATCTCGCCGTTATCCATGAACTGGTTACGCAATTCCCGGGCTGAGACCGCACCGGTCAACTCCAGCAGGCGGTCGGCCAGGGTCGATTTGCCGTGGTCAATGTGGGCGATGATACAAAAGTTGCGGATATTCTGCATAAAGAATTACAGTCAGCGGATTAAGCTGATTTATCAGGCTAATGCACTACTTATAAAGATATTCATTATAGTATAACTAATTGGTTAGGCAAGAAAAAGATGATAAAGTAAGGATTGATTTGTCGGCTTAATCGGCAAAATCAGCGCGACCAGCCTGACTGATTTACTTATCTTAATTCCCGTTCCAGCTCATCCAGTTCGATAATCTTGGCCCGGACGATAATAAATTGGTGGCGTTTTTCCTCCACCTTGATTTTACGCTTAAAGAAGGCGGATAGAATCGGGATTTTATCCAGCAGGGGTGTGGAAGCGGTGATATCCTGCTGAAAGACCGTTTCAAACCCGCCTAAGACCAGGGCGCCGCTGTCCGGTACCTCGGCGCTGGTCCGGCAACGCTGTAAACTTAACCAGGGCTTTTCGATCGTAATTTGCGTTCTTATTGTTCCTGCTTCATATTCTAATGTGGATTCCCTGCTGTCGACTAGCTCTAACAAGGTCGGGAATATATTCAGTGTGATAAACTTGCGGTCATAACTCATCACCGGCTTGACATCGAGCACCACGCCGGTGGAATAGGTATTTATCACCGGCTCATAGGCTACGGCGCCGGCCTGGATGTCTCCATCCTGGATATACTGGCGCTGTTTCAGGAATGACACGTTGACCCGTTGGCCGTTAAGGGCCGTGATTCTGGGCGAATCCAGGATGATTCCTTGGCCGGTTTTTTCCAGCGCCGTCATGAGCATATTGATGCGCGGCGAGCCCAAGACGGCAAATTGCAGCCCCAGACCGCCGATGGCCGATGCCGGCAGGGCGTTTTCCACCTGGTTATTCTGGTCCCGGAATGTGTAGGCGGTCCTGAATCTGGTATCCCGGGTGCCGCCCAGCAGTAACCCGGCGGTGGGATTGGCCTGTCCGGGTATATCCGGCGCATTAGGTATGGATTCACGGGGTATATTTCTTAGCTCCACGCCTAAACTCTCCAGGATATTATCGCTGGTGTTCAGAAAGGTGGCTTCTACCGAAATCATCGCGCTTCGGAATGACCTGATGATTTGCAGGAATTCCGTTATTTCATCCTGGACCGAGGCGGTATGCACCACCATCAGTTTATTGCTTTCTCCTATCCGGCGTATGATTACGCCCGGGGTATTGCCCTCCCAGGTGCTTTGTTCCCGGCGGTCTTTGCCGGTGTTCTTTTTGATTAAATCCATCAGTTCATCGGTGGTTATCTTGGCCACCGCGGGCAGGTCTGTCTGCGGCATCTGCCAGCCCGGAGCTCCGCCCGGCGTCAGCGGTAACTCGATAGTCGGACCGGGAAATTCCGGTATGTCCCTGACCAGGTCGTCCACATTGTGCATCCGCCATTCTAAATCTTCTTCTAATGCCGTTGACTTGGTTATTTTCACGCTCTTAAAATCCTTATCAAACCCATATGCCAGGCCATATTGCTCCAGCAGGCTCTTTAACCCGATATCCAGGGGCAGTCCGGTTAAGGACAGCGTCTTTTTCTCGTTCGGAATCCCTTCCTGTTTGACGTCAGCGGCGTAGATAATGGGTATTTTATACTGCTGCTGGATGTAATCCGTCACGTTGTATAGGGTGTCATTGCCTTCCAGCTTGAAATCGTGCCTGATGGTCTTGAGTTTCCGCTTTACCTCGACGATATCCTGGTCGTCTTCTAACCGGCTGGTAACTATTCCGGGCGGCTTCCGCCGGCTGGCTGTCTTCCAAACCCCAGGGTCGTAGCGCACGATTCTATCATCCGCATAGGATATTTTCGTTTCCTTGAATTCGTCATACATCGCCTTAAACCGTTCCGAGCGCAGTTTGATGTATTTTTCCGATACCTCATAGTGCCGGGCTCGGATGGCCTCTTTTCTTAATTCATCGGCGGTCTTGAAACTGGGCGCTGATTCCAGTATGGTCTGGGCCAGCCGCTCCACCTCTTCAAACCGCCGCTCCTCAAAAAGAATCAACGCCTGCTTAAAGAGCGACTTGATTCTCTCGTTATACTCCTGTTGGCGCTTTAATTCTTCTTCCTGGGACAGCTGGGCGGCCGCATCACGCATCTGCCGGTTGTTTTCTTTTTCCTGATCGGCTCTCAAATCCTGTATGGCCTCTAACCGCGCCTGGGCCTTGCCCAGGTACTCATTCAGCCCGATATCATATGGCAGCCATTTCAGGGTATTTATCACCTGTTCAAATTCCGACTCGGCCTGGCTGTATTTCCTTTCGGCCGCCAGCTTCTCGCCCTGCAGAAAATGGTTCCGGACCACCACCTCGGTCTCCTGTAGTTTGACCGACAGTTGGTTCTGCAGGAATTCCTTTATCACCTTGATTTCATCCGGCCGGGTGACCAGGATCATCTGTATCTCAATCTGGAGCTTCTTGGCCTCCGGATGTTGGGGATTGAGTTGGAGGGCTTTGGTCACCTCGTCGCCGGCCTGGACGTAATTAAACTCCTTGAATAGTTTCAGTCCCGACTCGTAGTATTTCTGGGCCAGGAACTCATTCTCCTGCATCTTGACGCCCTTGGATTTCTCCAATTCGGACATAACGTCATCGGTGTCAACCACCTCGCCTTTGTCATTGCGAGCCCGTACGGGCGAAGCAATCTCCTTATCCCTCCGTACGGAGGGAGGCAGGGGGATTAGAGAGTCATTTTCCGGCGCCAAGTTCTCTGTAATACCGGGGGATGCAGGGGGTTGTAAGGGGGTTGCCTTTTTCGTCCCGGTCACCTGCGTCCCGGTGCACCGGATGCACAGCAGGGTAGCCAAAACGGCTAAGATGATGAATAATCTTCTCATTGTTTTACTTAGGGCAATACGTCTTAGATACCATTATTTCCTGGGCGGAGTCAAGAAAAATTGGCCACAAAGGTTAGGTCGTTTAATTGCGTGTAACAATTCCTTGCTTCATGGCTCAGAGTTTAGTTTAATGCCATTAAGCCGGGCGGGGCGGGGGCGGAATTTAGAAAGGAAAAATATGAAAAAGAAAATATATTTGGTAATCGGTGCGGCGATTCTGACGGCCATTGGGGTACTCCCTTTCTTGTTAAATGCGGCAGAGGACGATAATACGTCTCTAAGTGTTGGTACCCGATATCTTAAGGCGCTGAGGGATGGCGATATTAAAGCGGCTTATAATCTTACCAGCCAGGCATTTAAGTATGCAATACCAGAGTCTGATTTTCGCCGCTGTTTAGTTGGTATTCGTAAATTGTTAATAGAAATGGAAAATGAAAAAGATGTAGATAAGGATCTTTTGGTAAAGTTCAAGGAGGCGATGAAGGAGAATTACGAGATCTTATACATTGATGATGTGGCATACAAGATCAATGAAAATCGTTCCGCGTTGTTGTTCGTGCAAAGGTCTCCAGAATACCCTTTAAATTTGATATCGGACAAAGATGAAGCAAAAAAAATTCGTGACCGATATGTGAAAGAGCTTAGCGATGAGTTGGCAAGAGCCCGGGCCAATAAAAATATTAAAAAAGAGGCGATGGCTGTTTTTGAATCCGCCGTAATGGATTTTGAGAAGGAGAAGAGTTTCCGATTCCCGTCAATCGCCTATTTGCAGATTTGGAGGAATTATAATTCTGGCAAGTGGGAAGTCTGTCCAAACTTTAATTGGACAGGGAAACGAGATGCGTCTTTAGACTTGAATTTAAGAAAAGATGCCGGAACCGTCAACCTGAACCATTCTTTTCGCGATTGCCCGAGTAGGTACGAAAAAGATATAAGAAAAATAAGCTATTGGAATTTATGCATATTAGAGACTAATCCACCGGAATGTTCCAAGTGCGGCAATCAGCTTTTTGACAATTGGGCATACTGTCCGAAATGCGGGACCAAGACGTCGGATGATAATGCTGATAAGAAGTAAATAGAGAGCTCGTGGGACAGAGTTCGACGGATAGCATACCGAACTAAGCGAAGCCCCGTTAGAAAGACCTGTAGTAGGGTAATAAACTTGAGGCATATTTATAACCATCACGGGTAATCCGGGGACACGTACCAATTTCTGGCCAATCCGAGTATTATCTCAATAATTGTTAGACGTCTAACATTAAAGTTCTCTCTAATCCCGACAAAGACTGTCGGAATAAGAGCTCCTATGTAGCTATCTAGTTCTAAAAATGTGTGACGTCACACATTAAATAGGCAATTAAGGGGGGTATATACAGGGATGTGAGGGTGGTATTATAGGGGGGTGTGGGGGAGGGAGGGGGGTAGTTACCCACACCTCCCCTAGTAGTGACCTACACCTCCATCGGTAGTGGCCTACACCTCCACTGGTAGTGACCTACACCTCCATCGGCAGTGACCTACACCTCCACTGATTATTGCCTACCCCTCTATTGGTTATTACCTACACATCTACCGGTTATTACCTATACATCTACCTGCCAATAGGGTCAAATGTGCGACGTCGCACATTTGTTAGACGTCTAACAATTAAAGCCCCTTAGGAATGTGTGACGTCACACAATTGTTGGACGTCCAACGTTTTATAATACACCTTATTTTAACCTAACTATCGTAATTAAATGGGTTGTGGTATGAAGTTTGAGACCAAGGCCATACATTCAGGCGATAAGTCGGATAGCGCGTGCGGCGTATGCCTTTACCGATGTCAGCGGGAATGTTAGCACTACTTTTAACCAATACGTGATAGGATATGTGGTGTAGGCAATGGGTTTAATACTGGGTATATTGCCCTATGTCGCGATAGAGGTCTTTGAGGACTTTGATGGATTCGATCGTTCCCAGTATCATATAATATCCGGCTACCAGGAAGATGATGGTCAGGGTGATTTTCAGCCACTTTTTGTAATTCGGGTTGAGCCAGATTAGGGGGATGATAAACGGCCCGACGCACAGGAACCCGATTATCAGGGTGGTGGTCTTGAAATACCACTTGGGCTTATTGAGGAACTCATTGCAGTAGCGGCACTTGACCGCGTCGGACTGTATTTCCTCAGCGCAGAATGGGCATTTTTTCATATCAGGGTAGTTGATAAGTTTATAGGTTTATAAGTTGATAAGTAATAATAGCGCACTTACTATCTTATCATCTTATTTACTTATTATCTGTCTTACTCTCCTTGGTTTCTTTTATCTCCGCTTCTGGCACGCCGAGTTGTTTCAGGGCTTGTTCGGCATCATAACGTACTTGTTCGTCTTTATCTTTGAGTAGTTCTTTTATCTGAGGAATAGAATCTTTGTCGTCTAAATTAACAAGTGCCTTGATAGCTGTAGCACGGATAAGCCAAAATTCGTCATTCAGCTGTTTTCTTATTTTAGGTATTGATTCTTTGTCGCCCAACTTACCAAGAGCTTCTGCAGCAATACTGTATACAGCTGAATCATCTAAAAGATTCCGTATTTCAGGGATAGATTCTTTATCTCCCATATTCATTAAACCGTTAAGTGTTGCCATGCGTACAACAATGTCTTTATCCCTAAGTAATTTTCTTAATTCGGGTAACGATTTCTTGTCTTTTAAGTCATAAAAAAGAACGCCTGATGCCGACAGGCGCACCATTCTGTTCTTATCATTGAGTAATTCCCTGACTTCAGCGATAGATTTTTGTCCAGTTGCAACCTCATTTTTAAGGCGGGCGCAAAGCTTCACCATCCCGTCAAACCTGTCTCTAGTATGTTGAATTTGGTACATAATCCCGGTGGCGGTAAGCAGGGCGCAGGCGATGCCGATTACGATTAATATTGTCTTGGACATATAATGCCTTTTACCACAGAGGCACTGAGGCACACATTCGCTTCGCTCAGTGTAAACTCCGAATTCTTAGTGTCTTGGTGCCTTTGTGGCTACGAATTCTTCTTCGTTGGCTTCGTGGTCAAGTTGCCCTCGGCATCCTTGGTCAGGAGCTCAATCTTCTTTTCCATCCCGGACAGTATCTCATAGCATTTCTTGAGCGCCTTGATGCCGGTTTCGTACTTCTCCAGTGATTTCTCCAGGTCCACCTCGCCTTCCTCTAATTCGGCCACCACCTGCTCCACCTCGGCTAAGTAATCCTCGAATCTTTCTTTCTTCATAATAAATACAATTGCGTACACGGATTTAGCGGATTTAACCGATTAAGCCGATTAAATTTCCGTTCAATCTGTCTTATCCGCTTAATCTGCTTACTCAATTAACCGTGGATTTGATTTCTCCATCGGCCAGTTTGGTTAGTATATCATCTCCTGCTTTTATTTGTTTGACGGATTTCAGTATTTGTTTGTTCCCAGTATATGTAATAGAATAGCCCCTGGCAAGTATATTCAGCGGAGAAAGGGCATTGAGCCGGGCGACCTTTTCGGCCAGCGCCAGCCCGGATTTTTCCATGTTCTGTTTAATGTATCCGGACAGCCGGGTGGTCAGTTCGTCCATGCGCTGGTAATATTCCCGGATGCGGTTTATGGGCGCCTGCCAGCCAAAGCTCTTACGCAGCGCGTCCAGCTTGCCTTGGGCCATCTCGGTCTGGTGTTGTAATGAGATAACCAGTTTCTGGCGCAGATGTGCCAGCGTGTCGGTCAGTTCCTCTTTTATCGGCAGGACAATCTCAGCCGCGGCTGATGGCGTGGGCGCGCGCCGGTCAGCCACCAAATCCGCAATGGTGTAGTCAATCTCGTGGCCGACCGCGGAGATGATGGGTATCTGGGAATGGCTGATGGCCCGGGCGACAATCTCTTCATTAAATGCCCAGAGGTCTTCGATACTGCCGCCGCCTCTGCCGACAATCAGGACATCGGGCGGAAAGGGCAGTTGCGAGAAATCATCTATGGCTTGGGCAATTTCCTCCTTGGCGCCGGCGCCCTGGACCTTGACCGGATAGACGATGATATGCACGGTCGGGAACCGGCGGTCGATGATATTGAGGATATCCTGCAGTGCCGCGCCGGACAAGGATGTCACGATTCCGATGGTGCCGGGCAGGAATGGCAAAGGCTTTTTGCGTGAGGCGTCAAACAGGCCTTCGGACTCCAGCTTGCGTTTGAGCTGCTCGAATGCCACCTGCAGGGCTCCAATGCCCTTGGGCTCGGCCGCGTCCACGATTATCTGGTAGTCGCCGGATTTCTTGTAGACGCTGACCTTGCCCAGGATGATGGTTTCCATTCCGTTTTCTATTTGGAACTTCAGGACCCGGCGGGTGGAGTCAAAGAGCACGCAGCGAATCTGGCTGGATTCATCTTTAAGCGAGAAGTAGAGATGTCCGGAGACCGGCTGGCGCAGGTTCGAGACCTCGCCGGTGACCCAGACCGAGCCAATGGCGTTTTCCAGCATGGTCTTGATACGCTCGGTCAGTTCCGAGACCGAGAGCGGTTTCTTGGGGATTAACGACGGCGTGGGAGTCTCGGCCTTGTTGGAGAATAAGGATAGGTTTTTGTTGTCCAGTTTCATTAATTATTCCTGTCCGTCGGACAGGTCGCTGGTTGGTGCGAGTTTTTCGCAGACCCTTTTTATCCTGAGTGCCTTACCGGTCTTGGAATCCACGGTCACGATAATAGCGCTCAGCCGGATATCGTTCTTGGCCACGTCAAATGCCGCTGGCATGCCGGTGATAAAGGCCGATAGCACCCGGTCGGTCTGCCGGCCGATGACCGAGTCATAAGGACCGCACATGCCGACGTCGGTGATGTAACCCGTGCCTCTGGGCAGGATGGTTTCATCAGCCGTCTGGATATGGGTATGCGAGCCGAACAGGCAACTGACCTGGCCATCCAGATGCCAGCCCATGGCGATTTTTTCCGATGTCGCCTCGCAATGCAGGTCGACAATGATTAGCTTGGTTTGCTGGCCGACATTGGACAGGATATTATTAATGGCGTGGAAAGGGCAGTCGGAATTGGGCTGCATAAATACCCGGCCCTGAAGATTGACGACCGCTATTTTGATGTCCGGATTAATCTTGAGCGGGAAGACTCCGTATCCGTTGCCGGGCGATTCCGGCGGGTAATTGGCCGGCCTGAGCAGGGCAGTGGTGTTCTTTATGTATTCCACCACGTCCTTTTGTTTCCAGATATGGTCGCCCGAGGTCAGGACATTCAGCCCGTAGGAGAACAGTTCGTCGGCGATTTTGGCGGTGATGCCCGATCCGCCGGCCGCGTTTTCGGCATTGGCAACGCAGAAATGGAGCTTTTCTTTCTCCCGCAACTGCGGCACCAGCTCGCGGACGGCCATCCGGCCCGGACGGCCGACAATGTCACCGATGATTAGGATGTTCAGTTCCATAATTATCTGGCGTATTCCACGGCTCTGGTTTCCCGGATGACCGTGACCTTGATTTCGCCCGGGTATTTAAGTTCCTTTTCGATATCCTGGGCGATATTCCGGCTGAGAATGGTGGCCTGGCTGTCATCGACCTTAGAGGCGCTGACAAAGACCCTGATTTCACGGCCGGCCTGGATAGCGTAAGAGGTTTCCACGCCCTGATAGGCGTTGGCAATGTCTTCCAGCTGTTTGATTCGCTGGAGGTATTTTTCCACGCTGTCGCGCCGGGCGCCGGGCCTCGATGCGGATATGGCGTCAGCCGCGGCAATCAGGACCGTGTAAGGCGAATCCGGGTGGACCATCTCGTGGTGTTTTTCTATGGCGTCAATCACCTCCGGCCGCTCGTCGCAGCGCCGGGCTAAATCGGCCCCTAATGCCGGATGGGTGCCTTCTTCCACTTGGTCAATGGATTTGCCGATGTCGTGCAACAGGCCGGCCCGCTTGGCCAGCGTGGCGTCGAGTTTCAGCTCCGCAGCCATGGCCGAGGCCAGATGCGCCACCTCAACCGAGTGCTGCAGGACGTTCTGGCCGTAGCTGGTTCGGAATTTCAGCCGGCCGATCAGGGCTACAATCTTTGGATTGATATTGGGGATATTCATTTCATAGCAGGTGGCTTTACCGGCCTGGTTGATGGCTTCGTTGACCTCTTTCTTGGCGATTTCCACAACCTCTTCAATCCGCCCGGGCTGGATGCGCCCGTCGCTGACCAGTTTTTCCAGCGCCTTGCGGGCTACCTCGCGCCGGACCGGGTCGAAACTGGAGATAACCACCACGCCGGGCGTGTCGTCGACAATCAGTTCCACGCCCGAGGCCTTTTCAAAAGCCCGGATGTTCCGGCCTTCACGGCCGATAATCCGGCCTTTCATATCATCGTTGACAATGTCCACCGTCGAGACGGATGATTGCCCGCTCTGGTCGGCCGCGTATTTCTGGATGGCCATGGTGATGAGCCGCCGGGCTTCGCCTTCGGCCATCTCCTTGGCGCGTTCCTGTGATTTCTTGACCAGGTCGGCTTCTTCTTTCTGCAGGTCGGTTTCCATCTTGCTCAGGAGCAGCTTGGTGGCCTCTTCCTTGCTCAGCCCGGAAATCTGGTGCAGGGTCTGCTTCTCGTTGTCAATGATAGTTTGCAGTTCTTTGTTCTTGGTGTCAATCAGCCGGTTTTTATCCTCGATGGATTTTTCGATTCCTTCTATCTGGCGTTCCCGGCGCTGGAGCGTATCGGCCTTGCGGTCAATGGCGTCCTCGCGTTTGAGAAGCCGGCGTTCGAATTCCTTTAGTTCCCGCTTGGTTTCCTGGGTGTCGCGGTTGGCTTGTTCCTTAAGGCGGTAGGTTTCCTCTTTAGCCGCGAAAGACGCTTCTTTTCTTACCCGTTCGGCCTCGAGCTGTGCCTGGTTGATGATATCGGCTGCTTTCTGTTTGCCTTTTCGTTGCTGGAGGAACAGGAACAGATAGACCGCCACAGCACCGAGGATAAAAGCCGCCACGATCAAAATGATATATATCTGGCTGGACATATGGCTTTCCTCTCTTAGTTACTGTTAGTGGCGGGTCGCCGCAGGCGGCACGACACGTTACAGTAAGTTAGATGGCCTCGAACCCATTCGGGGCCATTGTTAAAATTCGGTTATCGGTTATATAGGAATAAGCAGAATGATTACGGACGGATAGGGGAGTCCAGGACGGGATGAATCAAAACACTAACAACCAGAATGGTCCGGAACAGGCAAAATATCAGGCCAAAAGCCCAGCGGCCTTTGGATATTACAGTCAACAGGCCAGATTCGTGTCCGGGGATGGTTCCGCCGGGGGATTTTTCCGTTGACGATAAGTATTAGCGTTAGGAAATACAATATTATGTTCATGCTATAATTTTGCCGTCTGATTCCGGTTATTAAGTTGATATTCGATTCATTTTCCCATATCGGTCAGTTCAATGATTCTGTTTACTCCTTTATATGATTATTTCTAATCTAAACGTTATTGGTCTTCTTCCGTTAGTAAGTCTATTTTTTCGATTATGATGGTTTCAGCTACGCCTGATTTATTGGCGACTTTTTTGCCTTTTACGCCCACGTATTGACCGTAGTAGTCGTCCAGATTGGTTGAGGAGCTCGGGCTCTTGAGGAAGAACAGGGTCTTGCCGCCCATGGTTAGTTTGTGCGCGGCCGGCCGGCCGATATACTTGCCTTCTGATTCCATCCAGCCCCTGGCATCATAAGGTTCCGGGGCTTCTTTCATCCGGTATAATTCCGCCATTCTCTCCTGGTATTTTTTCTCTATCGTTATTTTATCAGTGGTGGCCTTGTTTATCGCATCGGTATATTCAATGAGGATTTGCTGTTTGGGCTCAATTTGTCCAACGCGTTCGCGGCTCTTTTTCATTAATTCATTATCGGATGTGGTGTTTATGACCTCTTTATAGAGACGAAGCACTTCGGTATAGTTCTGCTGCAGAGGCGGTTTTTGAAGCTCCGCATCGTATAGTTTTTCCGCTTGGTTGAATATTGCGGTAAGCGACTGCTTGTTTTTTTCTTCCTGGATGGTCTTATTCTTGAGATCATCGTAAATCTTGCGATTACCCCAATAACGGGTATATTTCTTGTTTACCCAGCCGGTCAGGTTTTCGGTCGGGGCGATTTGATACCATTCACCTTTCTCGGATTTAACTTTAATTGTTTGCCCCTCGGTGATATGGCCGATGATGTTTTCGCCTGATTCCGGCCGGCTGCGGACATTGATGCGGCCGACCTTAACCACGCCCAGCGATTTTTCCTTGTTGGTAATCTCCACGTATTTTTTGGTTATCCAGCACTTGGTGTCATCCGGGAGTTGCACTTCCAGCCAGCCGCTTTTGTCGTTGACCACGACCAGTTTTTCGCCTTTGGTCAGCGATTGGACCACCGGGTAATTGATGCCGTTGCCGGCGCGCAGATTGAGTTTTGGGACGGTTACTTCCACCACCTCTTCGGGTCCTGACGCCTTGGCGTTTTCAGTCGCTTCAGGGGCTGCTTTCGGCTCGGCTACTTTTGGTTCCGCTGACTTTACCTGGGAGAACAAGCTCCCGATACTCAAAACAGCCAGGGCAATCGCCCAGCCACTAATAGCCCATATCTTTTTTTCTACCATTTTATACCTCCTCCCCTAATTATATTATTTTAGGGTGTCTTTTTATATATCGGTTTATTGCCGTATTTTGTTTAGCAGATTATCACATATCGCCAACCGGGTCAAGAAAAATGCAAAAATTCGTGCAAATTGGCAGATAACCACTAAAGTCACTCAACGCCCTGGCCGATAGATAGGGTATGAAAGCAGTAGACCTCTTGCTCACGGCCGCCACCTTCATCGCCTTTGTGCTGGCTGTGTATCTGTTTTCCAGCGATCCGGTTTTAAGCGGCTCGGTTAACTGGGCTGAAGACCGCGCGCCGGAAGGTAAGGCGTCAGCAAAGCCGGCCGACATTAAACAGAATACCGGGGCAGTGTCAAGCCTGCCGGTCCCGATTAGCGCGCCGGCTCAGGGATTGGCGATTAATTATCCGCCGGCCACGCAGTGGAAGTATATCGTGATTCATAATAGCGGCACCAGGCAGGGGAATGCGAAAATGTTTGATACTTACCATCGTAATGAAAAGGGTATGAAAGACGGGCTGGCCTATCATTTTGTCATCGGCAACGGCAAGAAGTCAAAGGATGGCGGGATTGAGGTTGGCAAGCGTTGGGACCGGCAGATAGCCGGGGCTCACTGTTATGATAGCCGGATGAATTGTGAATCTGTCGGCATCTGTTTGGTGGGTGATTTTAATGAATCAAAGCCGACTGCCCGCCAGATGGAATCGCTGCTCAAGCTTATTGCCGACCTGCAGACCCAATACCGCATTCCCAAGGCGAATATCCTGCTTCATAAGGAAGTGGACAAAAGGCAGACCGATTGTCCGGGCAGGAAATTCCCCGCCAATAAGATTCGCTGATGCTGATTAACTATAGATGCTGCTAACTCTTCTTGGAAAGCGTTGTTGGCTTGGCAGCCGTATTGATGTCAACCTTATTCTCCCGCGCCAGCCAGCCCAGTGCCTGTTGGAATAAATCCTTGGAGATATTTTTCAGATCTTTCTGGACTTTTTCCAGTGGCGTGTTGCCGTGTTTGTCCAGGTAGCGCCAGACCTCCCCGGCGGCCTTGCCGATTTCGTGCTGGTACATAGTCTTACCTCCTGGTCTTAATGTAGATAAATAACACATTTTGTCAAGGACAATCTGTGATTTATGATAAATTACTCCTCAAACTGGCTGATCATATGGTGCTGCCAGGTGGGAATGGTGCTGTCAGATCCGGCGTATTCCTGCCACTCCTTGTAGGAAATAAACGGCTTGGTCTTTTCTATCGGATGAATATCGGTTCTGAGCACGCCCTCTATCTTATTGACCTTTTCGGTCAGGTATTTTTGCAGGGTCTGCTCGCTGTCAGCCAGCAGAGAATACTGCAGGGTTTCATCATAGAGGTGGAAGGTAAAGGCATAATAAACCTTTTTCAAGCCCTCAGGCAGATTGGGGTCCGCCAGTTTGCCGTAAACCTCCGATAAATATTTAGGTTTGACCTTGGCCGTGATGGTAAATCGTTTCATATTGGTGGTGTCCGCCGGCAGAGGGAAGAATCTCGGTTTGTAGAGATGAATCAGCCAAATAGCCGAGACCGATTCTATTTTATTTAAATAGTTAGAAATTAACTCGTTGATGACGGTGGAATCCTTGGCGTGGACGAATAAACTTGCCTCATTATGTCCCTTGCGTTTGGAGAGATAAAGAAGCCGTCCGCGGTTCTGCAGGACCTTTTGCAAATCATCTTTCCGGGTGGTAATCTCATTCCAAAGATTCCTGCCCGCATCATCCGTGAGCATGCGGATAATTACTATCATCTTATTCGTCTCCTTTTCCCTGGTATGATTATAAATGATGGCAGCAACCTTGTCAATATATTCTGGCTATATTGATGTCGGCAAAGTGCGTGGGAGCGCCTATGTGGCGCCAGGCAGGCGTTGCATCATATTGGACCTACGGCAGTTGCTTACTGTTCATATCCCCAACTGATTATCTTGGGTGTGGTATAATAATAGAATGTGATATCGTCGAATATTATTGTATCGTTTGCTGGCTGATTAATCCTTGTATTTGGTTTGAATAAGAGCTCGTATCTTATTCGGTTTTTACTCAGGGTTAATGGTCCGTTCTCAGCCGGCGCGGCGCCGCCTCCGTCAGTCGGGATGGCCAATGTCCGGTTGTTTAATAAATCAGTGGTTTCGTTTTTCAGTCCGACTTCAACCTTCCCGTCAGGCATAGAGCCATTATCGATTTTGGTTTTTGTATCATACACGGTCCAGTGGACCATAAAGATATTAATCTGGTTCGGATTTTCTGCGCCAATGTTTTCGGTTTTGCCAAGGTCAATCTCACGCGAGATGAATTTGGCGTCGTCGCCGGTGTAATATCTGCCTAAGCTCCAGAGACCGTCAATATTGGGCGGTGGAGGTGGCGGCGGTGGCGGCGGAGGAGGCGGTGGCGGTGGAGGCGGCGGAGGTGGTGGAGGAGGCGGCGGAGGTGGAGGAGGCGGCGGTGGAGGAGGCGGTGGCGGTGGTGGCGGCGGCGGAGGCGGTGGAGGAGGAGGTGGCCAATCACCATCTCTTTTCCTGCGCGGACAACCTGCCCAGATCACCTTTTCTTTGTTGATATAGGTTGTTTTGGTATTGTTTAAACTACAGAGTTTGACATTTTCGTCAACGATAAAGGTGTTGTTGTCAACTGATTGCCTGTCAGGAAAGGAAGGCGCAGAACCATTTGAACCTCCAGATGGAGGCGGAATCATCCTTTCGTCTGATTTTTCACTATTACCTGAATCACCTTCCTGACTAACTGGTATTAACTCAAAAACCAGAACCTCGTCAATAGTTGCGTCAGGGGCTCCGTTCAATCGCAGGGCGCTCATAACCTCGCCTAATCTTAAATAATTGTCGATACTGTTGTATTTGCCGGTCAGAGCATTCTGCTGGTCCTGGAAGGTGCCTCTTTTCCACGCCTGACCATTGATATAGAGCACGTCATTAGCCTCTTGCTTGGTTGTCGGCGGTATTACCGCTGGTGGTTTGGATTCATCCGGTGGTGTGGTCTCGCCAGTCGGTTCAGGCGGTTTAATGGTCGGTTCAGGCTGTTTTGTCCACTCGGGAATAACAGGTGGTACTTTGTTATGCACCAAGACACCATTAGCAAAGTAGTTATGAGTGTCACTCACTTCCAGGTTATAAACCAGGGGGGATTCCGGTATAAATTCAATCCTGACAATTTCCATCAATCCACATTCAGTAAACAGGGCATGATTTACTTTCAATTCATCTGCTCTTTTACAGATATCAGAAGCGATATATACGGGATGGTTACCTGTAATCTCTAACTGCGTTCCGTTTTTCAAGGAGATGCGATAATATCCTGATTTATTTTCGTGTTCGAACACCTCGGCAACTTTAACTAATTTAGTTTGAGATGTCTTTTCATCAAGACCGAATACTTCATATCCTACTTTAATATCCTCGATATTCACTAAAACATTGTTCCTGGTTAATATCTTAGTTCCGGCAAGCAGGCAGCCACCCATACCCGGACAAGACGCTAAATCAACATCTTCCTTCTGATAACTGCCGCCATCCGCAAACACACATAATTTATTGCCGGAAAAGGCATATTTGAGTTGTTTGGTGTCATCTATCATCGCCATGACTTCCTGGACCCTTCTGACCCAGGTAATATTAATCCATTTGCCGGCCCGGAAGCTGGTGTTGCTCCAATCAGGAGGATTACTGATACCGCTGCAATTCGGATGATTGATATGATTAAGGCAGGGGGTTCCGGCGCCCTTAAACCCGATGGTATTGGATGTCCCGTATCCGCCGGCCAGGAAACTATTGTGATTCCATCCGTCTCCATCGTCCCGGTAAGACATTATATCGGCGCGGGGTATGCGGGCGATACTGTATATCCCAAACGGGATTCCGTACCTGCCGTATGTCTCATTACGAGCGGTTGTGTTCATCCAGGAGAAATAGGTCCTGATTTTGCCTGTTTCCTCCGGATAGAAGTGCGGTTTTACCCACATAGAAACCACGATTAGTTGGTCGTTGAAATCTCCCGGCCTTAGAAAGTAGGCCGGAATTGCCTTGCTGTCCGAATATACGCCGTCCGGGTAAAGGCGTCCGGATAATTCATCTGAGGGAGGGATTAATCTGCCTGCGCCGGGAACAGGTTCGGTGCGGAACTGCTTTATTTCCTGCCCGGTATTGGCATCCAATCCGTTTGTGAAACTGGCCCGGAACCTGAGCGTGCCGCCGTTGATTGTCGGATTGGGTTGTTCGGTCGTGGCTAGGGCAATATAGCCGTCATAATCAGCGTTTGCGCCGGCGTCCTTATTATTCATTTCAGGCAGGACCTGAAGAGTTAAATCATTATGGGTCGGCTTGTTTGGATTGGTGTTTTCCGCAATGATATTATTTTTAATCGGTTTATCCTTGAGGTCGGCCAGGAATTGCGCTTCCGTGGTCTCGCGGTAGATATCAAATAATTTGACCACGCTCTTGATTTCCGCCTGCGCCAGCACCTTGTTGGCATTGTTTAATATCCGGCCTAATGAGGTTATTTCATAATAGCCGGTCGGGTAGAAGGTGAATTCGGTAGTGTAGTAAGTTAAATCTGTTTTGTCCGACCTGAGCAACCGGTTGTAATCGGGATTGAAATCGTTCAGGTTGGTATTGGGGTTAAAATTAGCTTTAAGGATGTCGGCTTCTGTTTTGGTCAGGTTGATGCTGGCAGTCAACGAATCGCAGAAATCGTGGAATTGTTCCCAGTTCCTGAACGGCCCGGCGGTTTTTATCCGGTTGGCAATCTGTTCCGTGATCTTTACGGCGGTCTCGCGAGAGAACGCGGTGGTTTCTTTTAATTTAAAGGTGGCGCCGGAAAACTGCGGAAATTGGTGCAAGGCATAATTTTGGCTGGTGCGGCCCGCGGCGTTTGCCCATTCACTGTCGGTGACATAGTTATCAGCGGGAGAATTGTCGCTGTCAAGCGCCGCCAGATAAAAGCCCTTAAGGTCCCTGATGAGCGCGATGAGAAGTTGTTTCGGGGCGGTATTGATATTGACCGGCGCCCGGCCGACTATCTTGTCATTCTTCTTGGGGAATTTCACCGGTTCGGCAATGCGCATTTCGCTCCAGGATTCAATGTCGCTGTTTAGGGTGGGCGGTTTTCCGTTTCTGCCCAGACGTCCGGTTAGCGGAGTCGGGCTGACTACCGTGGTATCGCACCAGGCGTAAAAGGTAATATAGGGCGCTAATCTCCGGGCGTCAGTATCGCTCAGTTTTATTCTTGATTTGAGGTCATCTATGGAGGTATATGGCCCGTTTTTAGTCTTTTCGTCAAATATCTTGGCGCCAGGTTCCCGGCCCAGGTCGATTTCTTCGGCCAGATTCTCCAGTATTTGTTTGAGATGCGAGTGGTCTTCCATATTGACATAGAGCCGGGCGGACAGGTCGTCTATCTTAAGCGCGAAATAGTCGCCGTCCTTATTCTTTTGAGACGGCACCCGGCCGGATACGCCGACCTTGTATGGCTTGAGGCCCTTTTTTATTTCCAGTAAATCTTTTGCATTTATATCTCCGTCATTATTTGCATCCTTCATCAATGAAGGACGCACGGCGCGACTCAGAGGGCAGTCAAAGGTCTGGAGAATGCCGTCGCCATCCTGGTCTTCTTCGGCGGTGGCCGGATTATCGCCGTCGTTTGGGTCAAGGTCTTCGCCGTAATATTTTAGCCCGTCAATCCTGGCCGGGGTGAGATACGTTTTGGCATTGGAGATGGCATAGTGAATGCCGCTCTGGGCCACTAATTTGGCCTGGACATAATCCACGTGGCTCTTTGAGGTGGCACGTTCCATCGTGGTCAGCATTGAAAATAGTATGCCCAGGATCACCAGCAGGGTCAGGATGCCCAGTATGACAATCAGGACCACCCCGGATTTGGTGCTTTTTGAGCTCATAGGTTATTTCCTTCTCTGTATATATGAATGTTTGAGAGGCATGAAAAACTGCAATCCGTTATAAAATTATTTGACAACAGGATTTAGCGGAGTAACAATTCCCTCAGTCCCCCTTAACAAAGGGGGAATAAAAGGGGGTTGTTTAATTCGGTTGTCGTTTTTCTTGACCCGGTTGGAAGTATTTGATTTACTGCGGTTATGAAATTAGGAGTTAATATAGACCACGTTGCCACGGTCAGGCAGGCCCGTAAGACCTTTGAGCCGGACCCGGTCCGGGCCGCGGTTCTGGCTGAACTGGCCGGGGCGGATAGTATTGTCGTTCACCTGCGCGAAGACCGCCGGCATATCCAGGAACGCGACGTGCGTATCCTTAAGGATACGGTCAGCACCAAACTCAACCTGGAGATGGGCCTGGCTGATGAGATAATCAAGATTGCTATTGCCATCAAACCGTATCAGGTCACTCTGGTGCCGGAGCGCCGGGAGGAATTGACCACCGAAGGCGGATTGGATATCGTCAAGGAGCGCAAACGGATTGAGGAAGCCGTTAAACTATTCAAGAAGAGCGGCATTATCGTCTCGGTCTTTATTGACCCGGACCGGGAGCAGCTCCAGGCCGCCAAATTAGTCGGCGCCAATATGGTGGAACTGCATACCGGACTGTACGCCAATGCCCAGGGTATTGAGGCCCAGCGGATTGCCCTGCATAAATTAGCCGAGTCAGCCGTGACGGCCCGCAATACCCGCCTGGCTGTGTCTGCCGGACACGGACTGAATTACACCAATGTCCACGAGATTACCCATATTATGGAGATAGAAGAACTCAATATCGGACACAGCATCATCGCCCGGGCTGTTCTGGTCGGTATGGAACGGGCCGTCAGGGAAATGAAAGAGGCTATTGGGAAAAGATGAGAGATAATAGATGAAAGTGGAAAGATGTCAATTCAGCGGTTGCATTACCGCAATAGTTACGCCATTTAACAAGGGGCGTGTGGACTACAAGAAACTACTGGATTTGATTGACTTCCAGATTAGTAATGGTGTCACCGGTATCGTTCTCTGCGGCACGACCGGCGAGGGCCCGACCGTTATCGACGACGAGAAGAAACGGATTTTTAAGGCCGCGGTAAAACATAACCACGGCAGGGTCCAGATGATTGCCGGCACCGGAACCAATGACACGGTCACAACTATAAAGCGAACACAAATGGCCCAGAAGTGCGGGATGGATGCGGCGCTGATTGTCACGCCTTACTATAATAAACCCACCCAGCAGGGGATGTTCCTGCATTTCACTGCCGTGGCGAAGAAAACCAAGCTCCCGATAATCCTTTATAACGTCCCGGGCCGGACCGGGGTTTCTATGGCGCCTGAGACAGTGGCACGCCTGTCTAAGGTGAAAAATATCGTAGCCATAAAGGAAGCCAGCGGCAATCTCAAAAATATAGCCCGGATTAAGAATCTGTGTGGCATCACCATTCTCTCAGGCGATGACGGGCTGACATATCCCATCCTTTGCCTGGGCGGCAAGGGCGTGATTTCGGTTGCTTCTAACATCGTCCCGGCTGATGTGGTTCGGATGATAGACCTATTCAATGATAAGAATTTTAAAGAAGCCAAGAACCTGCATCTCAAACTCCAGCCGTTATTCAACGCGCTGTTCGTAGAATCAAATCCTATCCCGGTCAAGACCGCGATGAAGATGCTCGGTATGATTAACGATGAGATGCGTCTTCCACTCTGCGGAATGGCCAAGCCCAATGCCGATAAGTTAAAGACGGCGTTAAAGAATTACGGAATATAATCAGGGACAAATACAAACGTGTCTCCGGTTTTGTGCCGGATTACGGATTATGAGAAACGGAATTTCTTATGCGTAACTATTTTATGAATTGTATGATATTGTTGATTGGATTGTCTCTGGTGAATTGTCTATTGGGATGTGGCCTCGGGAGGGATGAGGTTGTTATAGAAGATCCTAAAGTTTTGTCCCAAATAAATAGCTTGCCAATAGACGAACGCCTATTTGAAGCGGTGAAGCAAAATTATCCCAGCATCATTAGGGGGTTATTAGCAACGAGAGAAGAGCTTTACCTTAGAATGGGGGGAGGTGTTTCTTTCCCTGGAGGATTGCCTGAGAAAGAGAACATGCAGGGTTTTATGAGAACGCCAGGAAGTTTAAGTGAAAATCCGGAGGAGGCGGTCAAAAAACAAAAAGAAGAGAGGAGAAGGGAAAATGAGGGCAGAAACAGATTTAATAGGGCAGTTGCAGATCTGAGAAGTTTATGTGAAAGGAAAGGATTGATCTGGTGTAATTCTTTTTTGGTGAAAACTACTTATCGAAAAGGTATTGACAAAAAGGATGAAAGTTTTAACCCAAAGAAACTGCCCGCTGGAATTATATGCTTGCATATTTCAGATGGTAAGGCCTCTGTTGTAATACTTGCAAAAATCTATTATGTTGATAGGGCTGAAGAAAAACTAAGATTATGGGGACATTTAGAATTGGACCCATCTATGGGCCGGTGACACCACAGCACATAAATTATGTGCTGGGCAGGCACACCTTCCGGGGAAACCTCCTCCAGAGGCGGACAGGCGCTAAATAGTTGACTCGCCCCGAAATAATTGGGACTTCGCTCACGCTACGCAAGGCATCGTTTTTGCAAAGTAACCTGTCCGCGTACTTGATAAGAAGAATAGTCGAGCAGTAATAAGGATAGCGTAATTTTGCTTGACTATTCGTTATTTCCTGATATAGTTCTGTTACTATGACACATAAGGAGTTCATTAACAAGGTGACCAATTCACATAAGGATTTTATATCAGAGTTTATTAATATTCTAAAGTTTAACCGGATGCCTTTTTGTGTTATCGGCGGATTAGCGGTTAATGCTTATGTGGAACCGGTGGTGAGTTTGGATTTAGACGTGGTGGTCGTGGTCCAGGGGATAAATAATCTGATTAAACTCCTCAGGAAAAGATATAAGGTTTCCCGATACCCGCATAGTATTAATGTGGCTTATTCCCAATCTGACTTACGGATTCAAATCCAGATTGACCCGAGATATCAGTCGTTCATAGAAAAGGCCAGGGTGAAGAATGTTCTGGGTTATCGCTTGCCTGTAGCGCTGATAGGGGATGTGTTTCAGGGGAAAATCTGGGCGGCTCAGGACCCGAAGCGCCGGCCCAGCAAACGGCAAAAGGATTTATCAGACATCCAGAGAATGCTGGAAGTAAAGCCAGCCCTGGCTAAATTGTTACCTCAATCACTCAAGAACCGGTTAATCACGAAATAACGCTCCGATGCTCATCAGCCCGAGGTCCGGTGACAACAGCGCCCCGAATGCTTTCGGGGCGATAGACAGGCCAGTATCGGAGTTAGGCAGCCGTGTATAGGAGTTGGACAGGCTTGCACAGGAGTTGGACAGGCCTGTATAGGAGTAAGACGGGCTTGTCTAAGAGTTAGACGGGCTTGAATAGGAGCTGGACAGGTCTGTATAGGAGTTGGACAGACCTGTCTAAGAGTTAGACGGGCTTGCCTAAGAGTTAGACGGGCTTGCATAAGAGCTGGACGGGCTTGTCTAAGAGTTAGACAAGTCCGTATCAGAGCTATTCAATGGGGGTTAAGAACGAGAGCAGGTGCTATAACAGTCATAAAATATGGAGTTATGGTAAACCCACACACCAATGCATTGGTGTGCGGGTAAATCCTCCTCACCATACCCTCTTCCCGACGTGATGTCTGGGGAGAGGGTTTAGGAGAGGGTGGTAAGCCCCGCCATTCGGCGGGGTCTAAGAGGCTGTAACGCCCCGTACGGGCTAACCGCCTCTAAGAAAAGGATAAAACTATGGGAAAAGTAAAGTTAGAGCTCAGGAAACTGCACATTCTGGACAAGATTAGGCTGGCCAACACAATTGTCACCATGATGACCGGTAATCCGAATTTCACCACGCCGGTGCCGGCCCTGGCTGACCTTACTAATGAAACGATTGCTTCGGGAGCCGCTTATAATGATGCGATGATTAAGCGCCAGGATTCCAAACTCGCCACTCAAGTGTTGGACGATAGGGAAGATGCGCTGGACCTGAAATTGACGCAGATAGCGCTTTATGTAGAAAACGTCTCGGCTGGCAATGAGACGAAGATATCCTCAGCCGGAATGAGCGTCAGGGATAGAGCCACGCCGATTGGGGAACTGATGCCGCCCTCGGCTTTGAGCGCTATGGCCGGCAATAAGGACGGCGAGATTGACCTTAACTGGGAGCCGGTGCGCGGCGCCAATAGTTACGTCATTCAGATGACCAGCGACCCGAATGTGCCGAGCAGTTGGGCTAATAAAGCCAATGCCACTGAGTCCTATGCTGTTATCCTGGGCCTGACCAGCGGCAATAAATACTGGTTCCGGGTGGCCGGCCTCGGCGCGGCCGGACAGGGGCCGTTCAGCGGCGCCGAATCAAAATACGCGCCATAGGAGAATACCTAACCACAAAGGTCACAAAGGACACAACCCCCCCGGCCCCCTTTGCTAAGGGGGAGTGGGCAGTAAATTCCCCCTTACGAAAGGGGGATAAAGGGGGTTGTTTTCTCTTTACGGTAAATATTCCTTGACACTAATCTGCTAAATCCTGTTTAATCCTGTTGTAAAAGGAGTTTCCTATATAATTATGATAAACAAGAAGAAGATTGTCAAGGCCATTAAACTGTTCCTGGAGGGCATCGGCGAGAATCCGAACCGGAAAGGCCTGCTGGAGACCCCGGACCGGGTGGCCCGGATGTGCGATGAGATTTACGCCGGGCTGGATAAGTCCATTGTCCCGACCAGAATCATCAAGCCGCTGATTTCCGAGGAGCACGATGAGATTATTCTGCTAAAGGATATCCCGTTCTATTCCATCTGCGAGCATCACCTGTTGCCGTTTATCGGCAAGGCGCACGTGGCTTATCTGCCCAGCAAGGGCCGGATCAGCGGGGTGAGCAAGCTGGCCCGGGTAGTGGACACGTTCTCCAAGCGGCCCCAATTGCAGGAGCGGCTGACGGTCGGGATTGCCGAGACGATTATGAAGGCCTTGAGGCCCAAGGGCGTGATGGTGATTGTCGAGGCCGAGCATCTGTGCATGACCATGCGCGGCATCAAGAAACCCGGCTCGCGCATGACCACATCAGTGGTGCGCGGCGTGTTCCGCAATAACCCGGCCACCCGGGCCGAGGCGATGAATCTGATATACAAGTAAGTAGGCAGTAAACAGTAGTCAGTAGACAGTAAGATAAATCAATATGGATATAAACGATAAATTAATAGACCATCTTTGTTTCCTTTCCCGGCTTTCTTTGTCAACTGGTGAGAAGAATTCCCTGAAAGCCGACTTGTCAAAGATACTGGCTTATGTCGAGACCGTTAAGCAGGTGGATGTGACCGGGATTGAGCCGATGGTCCACCCAGCCCCTGTGCACAGGGGCGGGGTCCATTCCGGCGGAGCGGCCGCGCCGGCGGGTATTTTTCGGGATGACCAGACCCGTCACAATTCGCTGGGAAACGATAAGGCACTCCAAAACGCGCCGAAACGCAGGGCAAATTTCTTCGAGGTCCCGCGGGTGATAGAATAATTATTTTTTATTGTTGACACCGGCGTTCCTCTGGGGTATACTTATATATATGCTGAAGATGTATTACATAGTGTTGGTGGTCATCGTCGGCCTGGTTATCTGGCTGGTGGCTGATTTTGCCCGGAACAGCGCGCAGGCCCGGGATATCCTGAGCGATATTAATAAGCTGGGTGGTACTACCGGGGGGCCGACCATAGACCTGCCCCCGTCTCTGCCTCCGCATCCGGGCGATTTGCCGGATATATTCAAGCCAAGAGTAGAGGTGGTTCCGGTCGCGCCGCCTCCGGTAACGGTTGCAGCCGGGCCGAATTATATCCTGACCGGCACGATTATTGAGCCGAGCGGCCCAACCGCATTTATCTCTAATCCAACCACCAATGTTGAGTATACTTGTAAGATTGGCACCAAGATAGATGAATGGGAGGTAATAGAGATTATCCCCGAAGAGGTAAAAATAAGGAATAGAAACGGCGATATCAGGACCCTGCCTGTCCAGAAATCCTGGACCGGCCCTAAATTTGATCTGGGCGGGAAGATAGAAATACCGCCGGAAATAATAAACATCCCCGGCGCCCAGGATATGATTAAAAGGGTGAGCGAAGGTAAGGAAAGCATCGAGGTGGTCGAGCAGACCATCGATGCCCTGGCCAAAACCCTGCCACCGGCGTTTATCAGGGACTTCATAAAACAAAATATCGGCCTGGCCGAAGAGGATATGCCCAAGGATGACGCCAAGCTGGGCGACTTCGGCAAGAATTTATTCAGATTGCTTCAGGGCGAGCAGCCGAATCCGGCTCAGAGCCAGTCATTGGAGAATGTTACCTTTACGCTCAGGGTTAATCCGGACAACAGCCCGGTTTCGCCGCAGACGTTATTTAAGCCCGGTGACCGCCGGATATACGCCTGTTTCCAGAATCAGGGTTCGCTTCAGGGGCTGGCCAAGGTGGTTACCCGTTGGACAAATAGAACCACCAAGGAAATTATCGGATTTGGGCCGAAGGCGTTAAACCCCGGCACGCCATATAACTTTATCTGGTGGGAAAAGAAAGACGGTTGGCCGGTCGGGGAATACGAGGTGGAACTCCTCAACGCGCAGACCTTGGGAAAAATCGCCGCCGGTAAATTCAGTATTGTGCCATAATGCTTGATATTGCTAAACAGTTAGAGACCATCAAACGCGGAGCAGTTGAGATTCATTCCGAAGAGGAATTAATTCGTAAGTTAAAAGCCAACCGGCCGTTGCGGATTAAGCTGGGCGTTGACCCGACCGCGCCGGATATCCATCTCGGCCATACCGTGGTGCTTCAGAAACTCCGCCAGTTCCAGGAATTGGGCCACCAGGCCGTGCTGATTATCGGAGACTTTACCGCCTTAATCGGCGACCCTTCGGGGAGGGAAAAGACCCGTCCGCAATTATCAGCTGAAGAAATAGAGCGTAATGCCCAAACCTACCTGGCCCAGGTCGGCAAGGTTCTTGATAACAAACGCCTGGAGATTGTTCACAATGGTGACTGGTTGGCCAAATTGACCATGGAAAATATCATTCGGCTGGCTGCCCAGGTGACCGTGGCCCGGTTTATCGAACGGGAGGATTTCCGGAACCGCTTGAAAGCCGGCACACCGATCGGCCTGCACGAATTTTTATACCCGCTGTTGCAGGGCCAGGATTCGGTGGCCGTGCGCGCCGATGTGGAACTGGGCGGGACCGACCAGATATTTAATCTTCTGGTCGGCCGTGACCTGCAGCGGTCGGCCGATATGACTCCTCAGGTGGTGCTGACCATGCCTCTGCTGGTCGGCCTGGACGGCGAGCAGAAGATGAGCAAGTCCTACGGCAATCATATCGGCTTAAACGAGCCGGCCTCGGAAATGTATGGCAAGGCCATGTCGCTGGCTGACAAGTTAATGGAGACGTATTTTACCCTGCTTACCTCAATACCGGCAAAAGAGGTCAAGGAATTGCTTAACGGTCATCCCAAAGAGGCCAAGGTCCGGCTGGCCAAGGAAATAGTCACTCAATACCATGGTCAGGCCGAGGCCGATAAATCCGCCGAACGGTTTGAGTCCGTGTTTTCGCGTAAGGAGTCTCCGGATGAGATGGCGCAGTTAAAGGTTGATACATCAATGTTCAAGGATGGCAAGGTCTATTTGCCTAAACTTATCAATCTTTCGGGCGCGGTCAAGTCCTCGAGCGAGGCCAAGCGCCTGATTACCCAGGGCGGCGTGACTATAGACGGCCAGAAGATAACCGACCCGGACGCGGAAATCAGCGTAAAGACCGGCCAGGTCCTCAAGATAGGTAAGAAGAACAGGTTTTATCGGATAGAAATATAAAGCACGCAGCGAGATGAGATTGCTTCGCTTACGCTCGCAATGACAACATTTTGGCACTGCCATTGCGAGGAGCAGAGCGACGAAGCAATCCCATTTTGTTACTTACACTTTTACAAAGAGGAGGCTTTATGTCCGCCATATCTAAAATCATATTCGCCGGTATTTTGGGTGGTGCCTGTCTGATAGGGACCATCAACGCCACGGATAAACCGGCGGATGACAAACCGGCCGACGCGTCCGAGCCGATCGAAGCAAGCCTGGTTTATTCCGACGACTGGGCTGTCCTGTCCAAGATTTCCACGCCTCTGCCGGCGATTACCCAGATAAATAATAACTACGTAACCATTCCCAATCCCGAGAATCAAAAAGGCTTTCGCTGCGTCGGCGAGCCGGATAAGGCCAGATTGGATACGGACGGCGATGAAGAGTTCGATACCGACATTAAGAGCAAGGAACAGTTTGTCGCGTATAAGATTAAATACCCGAATGAACTGAAAATGAATTATAAGGTGCGGTTTTTTACCAGCGGCAAAACCCCGAGCGGCGGGCCGCTCTGGTCGTATCAGCGCGCCTGTTTCATGACCGCCAAAACGCCCCTGGAAACATTCATTTTGATTGACGACAATACCAACGGTTCCTACGGCGATTACGGCAAGGATGCCATTGCCATCGGCTCATCCAAGCAGGCCGGGCCGCTGTCTGCCGTTATTTCCGTGAAAGGCAAATTCTATAAGCTGGAGGTCCAGACGCTGGCTGAGCTGACGGGCACCCAGATGAAGGACCCCAAATTTACCGGCATGACCCTGCGCCTGACTCCCTGTGAGGAAGAGACCGGTAAGTTAGACCTGGTAAAAAACCTGAAACCACCGAAGGGCTCGCCCCAGGCCATAATTATCCGGCGCGGCGAGGACGCCTTTTTCCAGCTGAATAGCAAGGGCGAAACCGTCCTGCCGATCGGCGAGTATTATCTGGTCTCGGCTATATTCACGCCCCGGGTCCGGGCCCGGACCAGCGAGAAGCCCATTGCCGTCATTGAAAAGGATAAGTCTGTTGCGCCCAAGTGGGGCGCGCCTTTTAAGCTGGATATCAATGCCTTCTGCGAGAAGGGCGGCACGGAAATCATCGTCATCCCGCCCGGGAATCTTACCCCTCCTCAAGACGTCAGCAAGAATCTGGAATGCCCGTTCATCAAGTGTGACTTCCCGAGGATTCTCGGTTCGCTGGGCGAGGAATACTACGCGCCGGACGAATTCAAGGACGAGGGCGGCTATGCCTTTCCTGATGAGAGTGTGACCTCATTTAGTGTGGACATCAGGCCCAAGGGCGCCCAAGCCAATGATAAGCCGCTCAATAAACGGGGCAATCCCTTTACGGACCGGTGGATACAGACCGATATGTCCGGCCTGGTCCAGAAATCAATACCATACTGGAATACCTACCGCTGTCCGATTGAAAGATATCGCGGGAAGGTTATCTTCAAGGTCTCGGCCAAGAGCGCGGTCTTCGGCGAGCTTTCCTTTGAGAAAGAGATTGAGGTTACGGAATAAAATAGCGTGGAGCGTATTGCGTAGAGTATGTTTTTAGCCTTTGCCGTCAAAACCGCCCGCCGGGCCGGCCATTTGCTCAACTCACTGCAACCTTCTTTCAGGCAGGCCAGGACCAAGGCGACTGAACTTGACCTGGTCACCAAGGCCGACGGACTGTCTGAAAAACTTATTATTAGCAACATCACGAGGAAATTCCCCAATCACAAAATACTGGCTGAGGAACAGTATTGCAATAGTAAATCATCCGGCTATTGTGTTGGCAAATCTGATTTTACCTGGGTGATTGACCCGCTGGACGGCACCACCAACTATTCGCATCAATTCCCGATTTATTGCGTCTCCATAGCGCTGGTTAAAGGTAATAAAACTATCTTGGGTGTCGTTTATAATCCCAATTTGGATGAGATGTTTTATGCCTCACCCGGCCAGGGCGCATATCTGAACGGTAAGCGCATCCGTGTGTCAAAGGTTGATACCCTGAACCGGGGTTTGCTCTGCACCGGATTTCCTTATATCATCCGGCAGCATCCGGGCGATAATTTCCGCAACTTCCAGCGGTTCTGTCTGACCGCCCAGGCCATCCGCCGGGCCGGTTCTGCCGCGCTTGACCTGTGCTATCTGGCTGCCGGACGCTTTGACGGGTTCTGGGAACGGGAGCTTAAGCCCTGGGACACGGCCGCCGGCGCGCTGATTGTTGTTGAAGCCGGCGGCAAGATAAGCGATTTCAAGGGCGGAAAATATAACCTGTTCGCGCACCGTGAAATACTGGGAAGCAACGGCCTGATACATAAGCAGATGATTAAAGTAATTAATAACCCGTAATTATTTGTTATGCCATTCCCGCACGTATTTATTAAATTGACTGACCAGGAACGGAATACTGTTGCTAAAGAACTGACCGCATTCAGTATTAAAGGAAAGTTTAAGAAACGCAAGGCGTTGCAGGTGCTTTGGCTTTCAGACCAGGGATTCACCTTCCAGTCAATTGGCCAGCGGCTAAACTACTCTTATATCAGGGTTCGGCAGTTGATTTATTTGTACCGGAAGCAAGGATTAAAACCCTTCCTCTCGCCATGATAATAATTATCACCTTGGGAGGTGAAGGTGATAAATTTGCCTCTGAAGGTGATAATTTTAGACCCCCGAAAACACTGATTTTATCACCTTCATTATATATTCTGAGCACAAAATAGCGCAAAATAGGGGGGATTCCCCATACTACCCCCCTATACCCCCCTACCCTCTACCCCCTCCAAACTACACTGCGCCTTGTTCTGGCATCGCCTGCTACTTATTCACGACTATACTAATACTTGTTCGGGCTTAGACTGCTATTTGCAGGCGGCTAATTTGTAGATTACACTTGGCTCGCCTGCTATTTGCAGGCGGCTAAACTGTAGATTACACTCGGCTAAACTGCTATTTGCAAGCGGCTAAACTGTAGATTACACTTGGCTCGCCTGCTATTTGCAGGTGGCTGGACTGTAGACTACACTCGGCTAAACTGCTATCTACACCGAATCACCCGTATATCCCCCTGAAATTTTATGAAGCAAAATGCGTTTAGTTTTCAGCAGGGGAATCGGTGTTTTTTCATTATTGATAACCCGCTTTACCATCTGTTATTTATTTGCCTAAGCAATTGTATTAAACTATAATAAATTTTCAGATGAAACAGGGTATATACAATCAACTCAAGGATATCATAGACCCCAAGCGGGTCTTTGATTCACCCGAGGCGCGGATTGCCTCGTCCTACGACGCCTCGCGCAAACAGCATCTGCCTGATGTCATTGTCAATCCTATCAACACCAAGGAGATTTCGGAAGTGCTCAAGCTGGCCTATGCCAACGGAATCCCGGTCTATACCCGGGGCGCGGCGTCGTCGGTGACCGGCTCGGCTGTGCCGATTAAGGGAGGGATTGTTCTTGATTCATCGCTGATGAACCGCATCATTGAGATAAATCCGATTAATCTGACGGCCACGGTTGAACCGGGCGTGATAGTGGCTGATTTCCAGACCGAGGTGGAGAAGCTTAATCTGTTCTATCCGCCTGACCCGGCCAGCGCCGAGTTCTGCACCCTGGGCGGCAATATCGCCACCGGCGCCGGCGGCTTGCGCTGTATCAAATACGGCACCACCCGTGATTATGTCCTCGGACTTGAAGTTGTGTTAGCCGACGGACGGATTATCAATACCGGCAAGGGCACGTTAAAACGCGTTTCCGGCTATGACCTGACCCGGCTGATGGTCGGCTCGGAAGGCACGCTGGGCGTATTTACCAGAATCAACCTGAAACTTATTCCCAGGCCACAGGCCCAGTCAACCATTGCCGCTTTCTTTGCCGATTCTGAACAGGCAATCCGGTTCAGCATTGACCTGTTGAATAAAGGCATTCTGCCCCGGGCGCTGGAATATATGGACGCTACGTCCCTGAAATCAGTGGCAAAATACAAGCCGGAATTGCAGGTTCCGTCTGATGCCCAAGCCATGCTCCTGATTGAACTGGATGGTGCGCCCAATGATGTGGACGAGCACACCGGCCAGGTCCGCAAACTCCTGCATGATGCCGGGCCGATTATGTCCAAGCGGGCCATCAGCGAAAAAGAGGCCGCCTATCTCTGGTCCATCCGCAAGTCCCTCTCCGCGGCCCTGTTCTCCATCACCGCCCAGAAGGTCAGTGAGGATATCTGCGTGCCCCGAAGCGCGATATCCGATATTCTCAAGGTTATTGCAGAGATAGAAGCGTCGTCCGGCATACCCATTGCCACCTTCGGGCATCTGGGTGATGGCAATTTCCACGTAAACTTTCTTATTTCATCCAAGGAACACGAGAATCAACTCCCGTCAGCGCTGAATCGATTATTCACTAGAACCATTGAATTAGACGGCACGCTCTCAGGCGAGCACGGTATCGGGCTGACCAAGGCCAAATATTTCCCGCTGGAATGGGGCCCGGATGAGATGTCCATATTCAAACAGGTAAAACAACTCTTTGACCCGAAGAATATCCTAAACCCGGGGAAGATATTTGGTTAAAAGATAGCCACTGGCGCCGAAGCGCCATGGCGCCCTTATGGCGCCAAAAGACACTAAGACACGAAGAATAAAAGATTCGCCGTAAAAGCGCGAGGACGCCGAGAGATTTCCGGAAAATAGGAGGAAATATGAAAAGATTAATGTTGATTTATTGCGTAATGGCTATTCTTTTATTGGGTTGCGACAAGCAGGATAGTAACCCTTCTTCGGCCAGTCAAAACACCGCTAACAGTAAACGTGACGTTTTTATAAAAGAATTGATTAGTGCGATAAAAACAGATTCAACCGATTTCATGCAGCTGGGAGAAGAAAAAGATACTCCGGCTCAATGCTTGCATCAATTGTGGGCTATTGAGATTTTAGGCGACATATATGCTAAAGAGGCGGCTCCGGAATTGATTAAATTGCTTAAACGACGCCCCGACTATCATACAACTCATTCACTGATTTATACACTAGTCAAGTTGGAAGCAAAGGAAGCAATGCCAGACATAGTTAATCTGTTTAACGATAAAGATGTGGCGTCGCCAAATGATATTCTTTATGCAATCAGTGTTCTTGGATATGATCAGGTAATCCCGGAATTGATAGAGTCAATTAAGGCTGGTGACTGGAGGGCCGCCGAGGCGATTATTAAGATTAACAACAAAGCGTATGTGCCGGAACTTATGAATATGCTGAACGATAAGGATGCTAATGTGCGCCGGACCTGCGCCTCAACTCTTGGTTATCTCGGCGATAAAAGGGCCATTCCGGCTTTGATTAAGTTACTTAAGGATGAAGAGGACGTCAAGGCGGCCGCTGTTATTTCTTTGGTGAAACTTGAGGCGAAAGAAGCGATGCCCGAAATAGATAATCTGCTCAATGGTGAATTATATCGTCTTAGGCAAACAATTAATAATGTTAAGAACGATATGGCGAAAAAGAATATTGATGATATTCCTTCGGCCGAGAAACTCACGGAATTATGCCGTAAGTCAAAGCTAATATTTGTCGGACGGATAAAAATGCTTGTTCCTACAGAATATGGATATGAAGTTGGTTATCAAACGGCTTTATATTCTAAAGAGGAAGTGTTAAAAGGTAATTGGGGAGAGATATATATACCCGTGAACCACCTTATCGCTGGCGGAAAAACGGAACTGCATGGATTTCTTAATCCGGCAAGGTTCTACGTTGGCGCAAAGGTCATTGTCCTAGCCGGAAGGAGTAAGCCCGGATGGTGGCCTAAAATAGAATATAAGGAATACAAGATTGAGACGGATGAGTTTGTTATCCCGGCTACTTTTAATGAAGATTATGGCGTAATGCCTTACTCTGCAAAACTGGAAGATATGATTAAGGCTGTTATAGATGGATCTAATGTTACTATTGAACCGAAGTAAGAATCTGTTTATCTAATGACATGATATTGGAACTAAGCGAAGTGTGAGCGCGAGCGTCCGCGAAGCGGAGTGAGTTCCCCGTGTTCTCTGTGCCGGAGTTTACACTGAGCAGAGCGAATGTGTGGCAAATTTTATGGATTTACAAAAAGAATTAGCCCGTTGCGCCAAGTGCGGGCAGTGCCGGTCGGTCTGTCCGGTCTTTCTGGCCTTGAAGGACGAGACCCTGGTGGCCCGGGGCCGGCTGGCGATTATTCAGGCAGGGCAGGCAGGCCAACAGATGAGCGCCATAAGGGCGCCATGGCGCTTCGGCGCCACCAACAGACCAACAGACCAATTCCGCAAGATACTTGACACCTGCTTAATGTGCCGCAGGTGCGAAGAGAACTGCCCGTCGTTGGTTGAGACAAGCGTAGTTTTTAAGTCCGAGCGCCAGAGAGTTACGGATGAAAAAGGACTGCCTTGGCTGTTGAGGTTGGGATTCAGGTGGGTCTTGCCCAATCGCTGGTTGTATAATAGCATGATGCGTCTGGCGTCTTTGGCCGGTTGGCTGTTTGGCCGCGGCGGTGCGCCGGTCCGCCACCTGCCGTTATATTTCGCCAATCTGTTCCCCGACGCTTTGGTCGGGACTCCGTTGCGACTTCGCCAGCGTATGCCGCGCTTGGCCAAGAAATCAGCATTACAACTTCGTCATTCGTCATTGGACATTAGTCATTCGCCCAAGGTATCTATCTTCCTCGGCTGCGCTGCCAACTACATCTATCCTGAGATAATAGAGGCGCTGACTTCGATTCTGGACCGGCTCAAGATTCCCTACGTCATTCCTCAGGCTCAGGTCTGTTGCGGTATGCCGGCATTATTGTCCGGCGATGAGCAGTCCGCTAAACGCCTGATGAAAATGAATCAGGAAACATTTAAAACGGAAACTATTATAACCGTCTGTCCGACCTGCAACCGGATGCTCAGGGAAATGCGGAGTTCGGAATGGGGAATGGGGAATAAAATAGTTGATGCGGTGGAATTCCTTGAGACAGAATTAACTCAATTCCGCATTCCGCACTCGGCATTCCGCACTGCTTACCATACTCCTTGCCATTCCGCCGGCACCAAGGCGCCGGAGATTATCAAGGCATTCCTCAAGGCCAATACGGATTATCAGGAGATTGATGATATCTGTTGCGGCGGCGGGGGATTGTTCACATTCAAATATCCGGAATTATCCGACCTGATTGGTCAGGCCAGGGTGGATTCACTGAGGGGTTCTCTAATCACCCAATCACCTAATCATCCAATCACCCAGCTTGTCACCAACTGCCCGGGTTGTATGATGCAACTGGAATATCTGTTGTCGTCAGGTAAGCATACCGTCAAGGTCCGTCACATCGTGAATCTGATTATGGACGCACATAAAACGGGTCGGCCCGCTCCACATACTCATAAGTAGATTTCCGGTCCGCCTCCGGGATGCTCAGTTCAAACGGCATCTCCACCGCGTTGGCAATCCGGCTGACCAGTTCCAATCCGAATTGGCCCATGACCTTCAGCCCGGCCGGGCTGGTCAGGTGGATGTTGTCCAGCTTGCTATGCCCGTAGATTCCGCTGTAGCGATTGAGCGCGATAGACGGAATTCCCTTTTCATTGAACGGAATATTGTCGCTGGAATAGGCAAAGTGCCGGGTATCAACCGGCAGTCCTTTTTCTTTGGCAAAGCTGTCCACGAAATTAGCCATGGACTCGTGCCCGCAGATGACCGTGCCGTTATTGCCGAAGATGGTGCCGGCCACGTCAAAGTTTACCACCAGTTTCACCGTCTGCGTCTTCAATGAAATCGGCGGCTTGGGACGGGTGAGTTCCCGGGCGTGCTGTTTGGTGTACGCCCAACTGCCTTTCAGTCCCATTTCCTCGCTGCCGAACCAGATGAACATCAGGGTCCGTTTGGCCGGATGCCTGGCAAAGTGTCTGGCGAATTCGGCAATGCTGACCGAGCCGCCGCCGTTATCCACCGTGCCCGGGCATTTATTGACGCTGTCATAGTGTCCGCAGATGATAATCTTCTCGTTGGGCAGTTCCGTGCCCGGGATAGTCGCCATGACATTGCGCGAGGTGGCCAGTAAATCTTTTTGTTTTAATATCACCCGGACCGTCCGGGCTGATTTATGAATCATCTCCAGCCCGTCTTCATAATTGAGCATGATGGACGGAATCCGGCCGTATGCCTTGATAAACAGCTCGTTTTGTTTCAGCTGCATCAGGGCCGGCGCCGGGCCTTGCACCCGGATGATGGCCTTGGTCTTATACTGGCGCAGTTGCTGGTGCATGGTCTTGGTGACCGCGTTGTAGGTCAGCGCGATTCTATTAGCTACGGATTTTAAATGGCTCGGCTCGGATGTGGTCAGATGGACTACTTCGGCCGTGATGCCCTTATCAGGCGTGGAACCGCTGTTGCCGATGACCGCCGCCTGGTAGGTCTTGCGATAGGGCGTTAATACCTCGAGCGACGCCTTGATGTCCTTAAAGGACTGTATCCGGAAGGTCTCTTCTTTGGGCGTCAGGCCGATTGACCGCAGATATTGCTTGAGCAGATTGGCCGCCTTTTGCTCCTCCGGCGTGCCGCCCAGCCGGGGGAATGACAGCCGTTTCAGCAGTTGGAAGGCATTGTTTTCGTCAAATATTGGGTGATTCATAGTTGACATTCCCTTTCTGTTTCGTATAATAAAATATTATATATGTCCAAGACGCATATTATAATCGCTCATCTGTTTCTATCAAGTATATTACTGATATATTTTTCCCTGTTGGTGAACGCCCAGCAGCCGGGCATAGGCTCGGGCAATCCTGCGCCGCCGAATCCTCCTGCTCCCAAGCCGATGGCCCAGTCCGAATGGTCCGAGAAACGCTCAAACTACCTGACCCTGTATAACAGCAATTCAGTGGACAAACGCCTCAAGGCCGTGGAATTCATCAACGCCGAGTTGTTCGAGCGATTGGTGGTCTCGGACCTGAAATACGCATCCGAGGTAATGGAATTTCTGCTTCAGATACTCATGGCTGACAAGGACGACAAGGTCATCGCGGCGGCCAAGGAATGCCTGGCCAAATTCCTGTCCCAGAAAACCTTTATTGAATGGACGGTTAAGAATCACCGGAAAATCGCGGTCAAGGAACCCGCCAAACTGAGGTTGCTCGACGCCCTGAGCGATACCGCCAAGACAGTCCTGAATGATAATGTCCAGTCCATCGCCGTTGATTTAACGGGCGAGGAACAGCCGGTCCGGGTGCGCCTGTCGGCCCTGGCGTTGGTGGCCCGCGGACCGTCCAGCAAGGCCATTGAGATTATGCTTATGCTGGCCAGGGATGCGGACGCCAATGTCTCCAAGTCCGCCCTGAACATCCTGGCCGGGTTCAAGCCGATAGAAAAGGCCGGCGCGTTGGTAAAAATGCTGGCCGAGGAAAAGAGGTCGGACATCAGGCAGGAAATCGGCCGCGCCCTGGGAATCATCTCCGGCGAGAAATTCGGAATGGATGCGGCGGCCTGGCAGAAGTGGTGGGACAAGAACCCCTTGAGCCGGACCGTCCTGCAGTCTGAGGTGGATGCGGCTATCAGCAAGGGCGTGGATTACCTGGTCGGCCAGTATTCCCTCAACCCTTACGATGATGAATTGATTTTTTACACCCTGATAAAGAGCGGGGTGCGGATACCGGAAAAGACCCTGAAGTCCCTGCTCAATAAGGCGCTGAATAATAAACTGGAAAAGACCTATAACGTGGCGCTCCTGGCCATGGCACTGGCCGAACTGGATAGGATAAAATACCAGGACCGGATTATCCAATGCGCCGAGTTCCTGCTGGCCGGACAATCCTCGTCCGGTAACTGGCATTACGGCACGCCGATTGGCAATTATGTTAATACGCCGTCTTCCGGCGCGGTCAGCCCGACCGACGGCGCGTCCACCCGGTCAGTCAGGCGGGTGACCCTCAAGATGCGCTCCCGCCGGGCGGAGACCGATTATGACAACTCCTGCACCCAATACGCGCTCCTGGGACTGCGGGCCTGCGCCGATGCCTACATAGAAATCCCGGCCCCCGTCTGGGCCGATGCGGAAAAACATCTCCAGCTCACCCAGGGCTCGGACGGCGGCTGGTGTTACAACACCGGCTCGAGTTACGGCAGCATGACGGCCGGCGGACTCGGGGGCCTGGCCATCTGCAAATTCTATCTCAATAAGGACATCAAGGACGACAAGAACATCAAAAAAGCCATGGACTGGATTACCCGGAATTTCACGGTGCGTGAGAATCCCCAATACGGTTCCTGGCACTATTATTATCTATACGCTTTAGAGCGGGCCGGAATCTTTACCCGGACCGAATCATTCGGCGGCAATGACTGGTATCCCATCGGCGCGAATTACCTGCTGAACGAGCAGAAACCGGACGGCTCCTGGAACGACAACGGCATCCCGATTCAGGACACCTGCTTTGCCATACTGTTCCTGAGGCGGGCCACCAAGCCGCTCAAGATTGAAATCACCCCCGGCGGTCCGGCCGGTGGGGAGGGGAAGTGATTATGAAGAAGATTTTATTATTGGCGGGTTTGTTATTATTGGCTGGTTGTGCTGTCAACGCCTCCGGTCCTCAGGATGCCAAGGCAATCGTACTTAATGCCCACCGGATGCTGGATGAAGCAAAGGGATACAGGTTTAATATGGACGTGACTTTAGACGATACGCCGGCGACGATTAATATCAAGGGCGCCATCCAGAACCCTGATTTCTGCTACTTCAAAGTCACGCTGTCTACTCCTGAAAATGCCGAAGCAGAGGTAATGGAAGTGTACCGGCAGGGCAACAAGCTGGCTCTCAATCACGCCCGGGATGGAGAACCTAAAGAATGGCAACCGGATGATTATGATGATCCGGAATATAGGAGTGTGGCCACAGATATGCTTTGGGAGGTATATAAAACCGTTGATGTGGATAAATTACTCAGGAACGCAAAATCAGCCGGGACCATGACAGTCAACGGGATTGAATGCTATAAGATAGAGGCGCTGTTTGACGCGGAAGACCTGAAAGACTTTAATGCAATTGATGAAGGTCGGATGTGTCCGCCCGGGACGGGCAAGGCCGTAAAGGCCGGATATCGATTCTGGGTGGCAAAAGGCAGCGGCGAACTCTGCAAAACACAACGCACCATTGAATACCCGGCGTCAGATAAGGCAATGACATTAGATATTACAATGATGCTGTCAGACCATCACAAGGATATCAAGTTGGAAATACCGGCCGAAGTGCAGGCATTGTTAAAAGATAATCCGGAAACAAAATAGTTCTGGGATGGGCGTTCCGTGTCTCAGTGCCTCTGTGGTTGAATTTCGGGCCGGGCGGGGGATTATAACTATGAAGAAGGTTCTCTTATTGGCCTGTCTGTTATTGTTAATCGGGTGCGGAAAACAAATGACCCCGATTGAATTCGTCGAAAAGAACTTTGGGTTTCACATTCCTTCTGATGTGTATATACGAAAAATAGAGAATAGCTTTATTAATGGTCTTCATGGCGATGGGCACTTTTATCTGGAGGCGCAACTTGAGAAAGACCGGATGCCGATGTTCCTTCAGGTAATATCGCAATCTGAGAAGTGGAAGGAACTGCCACTGCCAGAGGCCATGCAGAAGTATTACCGGGGCAGTTTCGTAAACAGGTATATGAAACTAAAAAACGGATATTACTATTTTCAGGATATTCCTGAAGAAGGCGGTTATAATATTGCCGTTTTGAATTTAGACACAAACGAATTGTTTGTCTATAAGCAGGTTAATTAGAATTGCCAGGGCGGGGGCGGGCATTAAACTTATACCTTATAACTTGTAACTTATAATTGCCCCGAAGGGGTTTGGGCCGGAATCTGCGATAGGGGGTCCGGATTACTAGTATTGTGTCCCCGGATTAATCCCGTAGAGGCGCACTTATGAGTTGTAGTGACGCACTTACGACCTGTAATGACGCACTTACGACCTGTAGTGACGCACTTACGACCTGTAATGACGCACTTACGACCTGTAGTGACGCACTTATGAGTTGTAATGACGCACTTACGACTTGCAAGTGCGCACTTATGACTTGTAGTGACGCACTTATAACCTGTGCGCTGTAGTCCAGAACCTTTATTAACAGTAAATGAAGGCCCGCCGACGCCCTTTATATGGGCCAAGTGACACACACCTTCCCCTAAAAGCCGCTAAATATCTGACTTCAGAGATGCTGTTTTGCCAAATCAGTCCTTTATGCCACCAGTCCTGTCCTAAAACGCCGCACCTTTAGGGCTTATATGGGGGTAAATAGTGGTTCAATATGATTTGTATGGCGTGTTTTCTGACTCAGTTGGCGTGCCAAATGACCTTGTTGGCGTGCCAAATAACCTTGTTGGCATGCCTAATGACCCGTATTGAGCTCAAAACAAGCTGAAACCTATTCATTCGGGATAATACAGAGGAATTTCATGGTGCCCGGGCCGGTATTCCGGAACCCGCACTGCGGGACCACGAGCAATCGTCCTGTGAACGATGCGGAGTGAACTGGTGGAGTTTGTTCGGCTCGACAAGGATTACATAGCCGGCCTGGAATGGTTTCTTGGCGTCTTCGTAGGTCATCTCGCCCTGGCCGTCCAGGACGAATATCTCGTGCTCGCCCGGATGGGTATGGAGCGGGGTATGGCCGTCCTGGGCCACCTCAAACAGGCGCATGGCGAAGTTGGGCGCCTCCTTCTGTGAAATCAGCCAGCGCATGCTCACGCCGATTGCGCCTTCGATTTCTACCGGACGTAAGGGGATTTCGTTGGAAGCTTGGCATTTCATGGTGTAAGCATATAGCGTAGAGCGTATAGCATTGCTCTATGCATTGTTCTTCTGCAATAGTTTCTTGGCCAGGCCCTTGCGCCGGTCAGCCAGCTCCAGGGTCTCCTCCTCATAGCGGATGGCCTTGGTGGAGCAGACCTTGACGCATTTCGGGTCGCCGGAACACAGGTCGCATTTGACGATGTCGTTGTGATGGACGGTAATGGCCGCATAGGGGCAGACCGTGGCGCAGAACCGGCATTTGATGCACTTGGTGGAATCGTATTTGACCACGCCGTTTTCCCGGTAATAGGCGTTCTGGGGGCAGAATTTCAGGCACAGGGCGTCCTCGCACTGCATGCAAATCAGCGGATATTCCAGTCGTTCAAATTCGTCACGGACCACGCTGATAGCCGCCTTTTTGGGATTGCATTCCCCGAACTTGCTCAGGGAGCAGGCAATGGAACACTCCCGGCAGCCGGTGCAGAGTTCAGGGTAGATATATAAATATTTCATAGAATTCTAATGCGTCCACGGATTAAGCGGATTTTACGGATTTAACAGATTTTCCGCTCAATCAGCATAATCGGTTTAATCTGCTTACGCAATTTCCTCCGAAACTTATTTTATTACCTTTTTTATCCAGGCACCACCTAAGACGGTATCGCCTTTATAAAACACCGCGGCCTGGCCGGGCGTTATGGCAAATTGCGGTTGCTTAAACCGCACCTCAACCCGTTTATTGCTTAATATTTTTATCTTGGCTTTGGACTGTTTATGTAGGTATCTTATTTTAACATCTGAATCAACCCAGCCCTTGTTGCGCTTAATTATATTCTTATGGCCAGAAATATCAAGTGTTTTTCGGTTAAATTTAGCATTTTTGCTTTCGGTAGACAAGGGCTGGGTCCAGTTCACCTCATCCGCCACGAATGTGGTATTAAGAACATCCGCCCGGTCTCCCAGGATGACGGTATTGGTCTTAGGAATTATCTTGGAGACATAGGCCGGATGACCTAAGGCAATCCTGAGTCCGCGTCTCTGGCCGATGGTGAATAACTGAAAGCCGTCGTGCTGGCCGATGACCTTGTTGCCGGCGTTCTTTACCTTGCCGGGCTTGAGCCGGTCCGGGATGCGTTCCTTGAGCAGGTCTTGATAGCCGCTACTGGGTACGAAACAGATGTCCTGGCTTTCCGGCTTGTCCTTGACCGGCAGGTCTATCTGGTGGGCAATCTTGCGGACCTCTTGCTTGGTTAATTCACCCAGCGGGAATATAATCCGGGCAAGCTGTGGCTGGGTCAGGGTAAATAATACATACGATTGGTCTTTGGTAGAGTCAATTCCCTTATTGAGATGATATAACCCCCTTAATCCCCCTTTGTTAAGGGGGACTTTACCGTATAATTCCCCCTTATTAAAGGGGGCGAGGGGGTTGTTACTTTGTGGCGACGCCTGTTTCGCCAAATGGCGGGATGGTGAAGTAATTCTTGCATAGTGCCCGGTGGCAATATAATCCGCGCCGAGTTTATCCGCGTATTCCATCAGTTTGCCGAATTTGAGATACTGGTTGCATCTGATGCAGGGATTAGGCGTCCGGCCTTTGTCATATTCCGAGCAGAAGTAATCTATGACCTGTTCGAATTCATGCTTGAAATTAAGGATAGAGAATTTTATATCCAGGTGGTCGGCCACGCGCTGGGCGTCTTGGGCGTCAAAGACACTGCAGCAGGCCTTGCGCCGGGGCGCCAGCCGTTCCAGGCAGGCGCCTAAACTCATAAACAGCCCGGTGACATCGTATCCCTGTTTCTTGAGCAGGTAGGCGGCGACGCTGGAATCAACGCCGCCACTCATAGCTACAACGACACGTTTGGACATAGGAACCACAGATTAACACAGATAAACACAGATTACAAGATTTTGTCGGTGTTTGACTGCGCGTATTATGGGAGTAATATTTTATGATAAAATAATTGATGAATGAGGAGTGCTAAAGTATAGTTGCGAATAATGTCATTCCTGCGAAAGCAGGAATCCAGACTTACTTGGTGTATTGTAGATTCCCGGTGGAGTTTATCCCGCTGGATTCCGTGTCAAGCACGGAATGACACGCGGGACGGGAATAACAAAGGGGTGAAGAATTATGTTAGATTTAGATTTCATCCGCAAGAATCCGGACGCGGTCCGCAAGGCCATCACCGACAAGTCCGACAAGGTTGACCTGGACAAGGTGCTGGAGCTGGACAAGGAGCGCCGGCAGGTTATTACCAATATCGACAACCTGCGCAGCCAGCGCAAGAAGGCATCAGAGGAAATAGCCAAACTTAAGAAGGAAAAGAAAGACGCTGAGGCGCTGGTTCAGCAGATGAAGGCAGTGGGCGATGAGATATCGGCCCTGGAAGCCAAGTCGCAGGCCATAGAAAAATCGTTCACTGAATTAATCAGTTTTATCCCCAATATCCCGGCGGCCGATGTGCCGGTGGGCAAGGGCGAAGCGGATAATATAGAAGTCAGGCATTGGGGCGAGCGCAGGAAATTTGATTTCACGCCGGCAGCCCATTGGGATATCGGGCAGAAACTGGGCATCATCCAGTCCGAGCGGGCCAGCAAGATCAGCGGCTCGGGATTTATCCTGCTGTCCGGCCAGGGCGCGCGGCTGGAACGGGCGCTCATCAACTTTATGCTGGATATGCATATCAAGCAGCACGGGTTCACCGAGATTATGCCGCCGTTTCTGGTCAACCGCCAGACCATGTATGCCACCGGGCAATTGCCCAAGCTGGAGGCGGATATGTATAAGACGGCCGAGGAGGATATGTTCCTGATTCCGACAGCCGAGGTGCCGGTAACCAACCTCTGGCGTGACGAGGTGATACCGGAGGAGAAACTGCCGCTTTATTACGTGGCGGCCACGGCCTGTTTCCGCCGCGAGGCCGGCTCTTATGGCAAGGATACACGGGGTATCATTCGGGTCCATCAGTTCAATAAGGTCGAGATGGTCAAGTTCGTGCATCCGGATACCTCGTTTGATGAATTGGAGAAATTGGTCCAGTGCGCCGAGGCCGTGCTTCAGGCATTGGAATTGGAATACCGGGTGGTCAAGCTCTGCACCACGGAGATGAGTTTTTCGTCGGCCACCACCTATGACCTGGAGGCGTACGCGCCGGGCGTGGGGCGGTATCTGGAGGTCTCATCCTGCGGTAATTTTACGGACTTTCAGGCGCGCCGGGGCAATATCAGGTTCAGAGGCAAGGATAACAAGAGCCGGCTGGTGCACACGCTCAATGGCTCGGGCCTGGCGCTGCCCCGGACGCTGATTACGCTCTTGGAGACACACCAGCAGAAGGACGGCTCGATTGTTATCCCCAAGGCGCTCCGGCCGTATATGGACGGAGTGGAGAGAATCGGTTAGAAACCACAGATGCCCCCATACGGGGATAACTCGCAGTAACAACTAAAGTTTAAGTGCGAGTAAACACAGATGAGCACAGATATAGCAACCATAGTGAAAGTGAGATAAAATATGCAAACAAGTAGCGGCGCTCTGACCATGGATTTAATCAACAAGTATCACCGGGAATACAATGCCAATACGCTGAATCGGATTGCCCGCAATGCCGTGACCAAGACGGCCCTGCCGGAAGTGGCCATGAACCGCGATGTCTTGAACAGCACTGATTTTACATTCTCGCATATCGTCAAGACCGGAGATGCCACCAGCCAGATGTCCAGCGGCCGGTGCTGGATGTTCGCCGGCCTGAATACCATGCGGATACTGGCGATGAAGAAGATGAACCTGGCTACATTTGAGTTGTCGCAGAGCTACACCTTCTTCTGGGACAAGCTGGAGAAGTCAAACTACTTCCTGGAAAATATTATTGACACGGTGGATGAGGATGTCCAGAGCCGGGTGGTCATGTGGCTGTTGGGCGGTCCGCTGGGCGACGGCGGGCAGTGGGATATGTTCGCCAATCTCATCAGCCGGTACGGCGTGGTGCCCAAGACCGTCATGCCCGAGACCTTTAACAGCAGTAATTCCGGCCATGTCAATTATTTTGTTACCCTGAAGCTCAAGGAAGACGCGATGCTGCTGCGGAATATGCACAAGAAGGGCGCATCTCTGGCGGCCTTGCGAGCCCGCAAGCAGGAGATGATGTCGGAAATCTATAAGATGCTGGTGATATATTTCGGCGAGCCGCCCCGGGAGTTTCTCTGGCAATACCGCGATAAGAAGGGCGTATTCCACCGCGACCCCAAGCCCCTGACGCCGCTGGCGTTCTACAAGAAATATGTCAATCTGGATTTGGACGAGACGGTCAGCGTCATCAATTGTCCGACCAGAGACAAGCCCTATAACCGGATGTATACCGTGCAATATTTGGGTAACGTCAAGGGCGGGCAGATAGTCCGTTATCTGAACGTGGATATCGACACGCTCAAGTCGGCTGCGGCGGCCATGCTCAAGGACAAGCAGCCGGTCTGGTTCGGATGCGATGTGGGCAAGATGTTCCACCGCGATGCCGGCATCATGGATATGAAACTATACGAATACGACAACCTGTTAGGCGTCAAGTTCGGGATGGACAAGGCGCAAAGAGTTGATTACGGCGATAGCCTGATGACCCATGCCATGGTCCTGACCGGAGTCAACCTGGTCAACAATAAGCCCACCAAATGGAAGGTGGAGAACAGCTGGGGCGACAAGGTCGGGGACAAAGGGTTCTTTGTCATGAGCGACGCCTGGTTCAGCGAATACCTTTATCAGGTGGTTATCAAGAAGAGTTACTTGACGCCCAAGCTGAGGAAGATACTCAAGGAAAAGCCCATTGTCTTAAAACCCTGGGACCCGATGGGCTCGCTGGCCATAATGCACTGATCGCATTATATTATGCTGAAACGCACGGTGAAGGACAATTCCGCTTTATCCTTAGTGGCCGCTAATCTAGTCACAGCCATTTTTGCCATTGTCCAGAAATGGACGCTGGCTGAACTGATGTGGATTTACTGGTCCCAGAGCATCACCATCGGCATATTCAATTTCATCCGGATCTGGCGATTGAAGCAGTTTCGCACCGATGGGCTGACCATGAATGACCGGCCGGTCGAGCCGACCGAGAAATCCAAGAAGGACATCGCCATATTCTTTGCGATGCATTATGGTTTTTTCCATGTGGGTTACCTGATATTTCTTACCCAGCTGGGCAGCGGAGGGCGGATCGAGAACCTTGACAGCACGCCTTTTATTACCGGCGTACCGATAGATACGCTGGCGGTTATTATTTTAGCGCTGATGTTTTTTGGCAATCACCTTTATTCGTTCCTGCACAATAAAGATAACTACCGGGGCGTACCGAATATCGGCACGATGATGTTTTTCCCGTATGCCCGGGTTATCCCGATGCACCTGACCCTGATTATCGGCGCCAGCATGGCCCAGAGCGCTATAATACTGTTCCTGTTTCTCAAAACCATTGCCGACGTGATTATGCACGCGGTCGAGCATTCGTTGATTTTATCAAAAGAATAGCCGGTAATGGTTGACGTCTGGAAAACAGCTTTTATAATATTCCCATGCCAATGGATGATTTACAGATTCAGGAGTTCCGGTCATTCAACGAATTTAGTGCCTGGTGGAATAGTCCTGAGATAGTTGAATTCTGCCGGCAGAATCCGGAGCAGGCCGATAAGTTAAAAGAGCATCCCTATTTAAAGCCTTGGTTCGGCGACGCCGGCCAAACAATGAGAACAGACGATATTCCGCCAGAAACAACATCCGATCAAGGTGCGCAAGCCGCCCCAGAGATTTTTGGCCGGTATCAGCTGGAGGCAGAATTAGGCAAGGGCGGAATGGGCGTGGTCTATTTGGCGGCTGACCCGGTTCTGGACCGCCGGGTGGCCCTGAAGGTTATGACTCTGGAAGGTATCGAGGCCACGGCCCGGTTTATGCGCGAGGTTCGTTCATCAGCCAAGTTAAAGCATCCCAATATTGTCCAAATCTACGAGGTCGGCACGCAGGGAAAATTCCACTATTTTACCATGGAACACATTGACGGTGGTGGTTTGGATACATTTGTGGACGAGCACAAATTATCGCCCAGGCGGATTGCCGAGATAATCTGCGATATTGCCTCGGCGCTCCATTACGCCCACCAGCAGGGGATTATCCACCGGGACCTCAAGCCCGGCAATATTCTGTTAGATAAGCAGGGTAAGTCATATTTGACTGATTTCGGGCTGGCCAAGGAATTGACTGCGGCTGATCGTGCTCTGACCATGAGCGGCACGGTCATCGGCACGCCGGACTATATGTCGCCGGAACAGGCCCGGGGGGATAAGGATAAAGTGGATGCTCGGAGTGATGTGTTTTCTTTGGGGGCAACCATGTATTACAGTTTAACCGGCGTAAGTCCATTTAAAGATAGCGATTTATACCAGGTGTTGAGTCGGGTGATAAATAAAGACCCGCTGCTGCCCACCAAGGCGGCAAAGAACCTTCATCGTGATTTAGAAACCATCTGTATGAAGTGTCTGGAAAAGGAACCGGTCCGGCGCTATCAGACGGCCGGGGAGTTGGCGGACGACCTGAAGCGGTTCCTGGAAGGCGAATCCATCCAGGCCAGGCGCTCCGGCTTAATCACCAAGCTGATTAAGAAGGCCCGGCGCAATAAACCGGCCGCCTTGGCCATGCTCGGCGCCGTTGTGATTCTTCTGGCTGTCGTGTCCGACCTGCTGGTTTCATCCGTGTTAACCGGTCGGAAAATAGAGGATTACCGCCAGAATGCCCGCGCGGCGTTTAATAACAAAAATTATGAAGAGGCGGTGGTTTGGTGCAACCGGTTATTGGAGATTTCGCCGGATGACGCGGAAATCCGGGGATTGCTTGGGAATTACGGGAAATATAAGGAGACCAGGGAATCCGCTCAGAAGGTTTTGGATACATTGAAATTCGGTAAATTAATTGAGATTGACGAGAAAATAAAAATAGCCCGGAGAGCTCTGGAGATAGACCCGACTTTTGCCGAGGCCTGGCAGGAAATCGGTATTATCTACAATGAGGGGAAGGAATATGACAAGGCGTTTGAGGCGTTCACCAGGGCGATTGAGATTAATCCCACCATGGTTCTTTCTTATTACCAGCGGGGCTGGATTGTTTCTGATATCCGCGGCGATAAGGCGGGTTCCATACCTGATTTTAAGAAAGTGGCGGAACTGGCGCCGGACAGTTACATCGGATTTTATGCCAGGGGAAATATGGAGATGGAGATGGATGATTTTAAGGCCACGATTGCGGATATGAGCAAGGCCATAGAACTCAAGCCGGATTATGCCGATGCCTACTATCACCGGGCTTATGCCCATGTTGAGACCGATAACTACGAGCAGGCCATCGCCGATTATAGCAAGGTTATAGAGCTTAAACCGGATTATGCCGAGGCCTACGCCGAACGCGGCGTGGTCTATAGCCGAAAAGACAATCTTGACCAGGCGCTTGCTGATTATAATAAGGCCATAGAGCTCCGGCCGGGCTCTGATGCCAAGGCCTATGCCTGGCGCGCCTGGGTCTATGTTCTCAGGGGGAATAATAGCCAAGCCATCACAGACTTCAGTCGATCGCTGGAACTCAAGCCAAATCAGGTGGATGTTTACCGGGACCGCGCCAAAGCATATTTTAATAACGGAAATCCTCTGCTGGCGCTGGCTGACTGTAACAAGGTGATAGAATTAAAACCCGGCGCCCCAGACGCCTATTATTATCGCGGCACGGTCTATGCGGCTCAGGGCAAACCGGAAGAGGCCATTGCCGATTATAATAAAGCCATAGAACTTAATCCCGGCGAGGCCGACTATTATATCGACCGGGCCCTGGCTTATGCACTGCGGACAAATTTCAAACAGGCATTAAGTGATTATAGCAAAGCCATTGAGCTTGACCCGGCTGGTGCGCGCGCCTACAAGCTCCGGACCAAGCTATATGTGAAAAAGGGCGATTTCGACCGCTCACTCGCTGACTATAATAAGGCTATAGAAATTGAACCGGCTAATTCCGAGTTGTATCTGGAACGCGGCGATGTCTATCGCCGGAAGGGTGATCTGGACCGGGCGATTGCGGACTTTACCAGGGCGTTAGAAGCTGCGCCGGATAATATGAATGCATATATGACGCGTGCGGATGTGTATTTTGGAATGGGCGATTATGACCGGGCTATCCTGGACCTCAACCGGGCAGTAGAGAATGAGTCCAGCGCGCCATACGCATACCACTGGCTGGGCTGTTCCTATTACCGGAAAGGCGACGTCGAACGGGCGCTGAGTAATCTGAACCGGGCGGCTGAGTTGAACCCTAAAAATCCGGATACCTACAAATGGCGCGGTAATATTTACTACACCTTGGGCCGGTACCCGCAGGCCCTAGCTGATTACAACCAGTTGGTAAAACTTAATCCTGCTGTTGCTGATGGGTATAAAGTACGCGGTGCCCTCTATTCCAAAATGGGCAATCGCCAGCAGGCGCTGGTCGATTTCAGCCATCTGATAAAGCTTAATCCGGCGGATCCCGAGTCCTACAACGCCCGGGGGATGCTTTACGATAAAATGGGCGATTACGAACGGGCCATCAAGGATCATACTAAGGCGCTGGAGCTCGCGCCCGATAGCCCGTGGATTTATTATAATCGGGGTGTGGTGCACTGCCATAATAGCGATGACCAGAGCGCCATCAGCGATTTTAGCAAGGCGTTGGCCTTAAAGCCGGATTTTTCCGAAGCCTATGTTGAACGGGGTAATATCTATTTCAGGCAGGGCAATTATCCTCAGGCGCTGTCCGAGTATAATCAGGCGATAAAGTTTAATCCCAAAGAGATGGCGGCCTATTATGGCCGGGGAATGATTTATCAAACTTTGCGTAGGTTTGATTTAGCCATCCAGGACTATACCGGTGCGTTGGCGCTCAACCCCAATGAGGCGAATTGTTATTGCAACCGGGCCGTATCTTATGCCGGATTGGCCATGTATGCCGAGGCAATCCGTGACGCCGAAATATTTCTCAAGTTGGCGCCGAATCATGGCAGTGCAAAAGAAATCAGTGAGGAATTTGAGAAGTGGCAGAAAGAACTGCAGAAATAGCCCGCCGGGTAGCATATGAATCTGCAACTTACACACCTGATTCGTCCTTAAGCCGGACGATATTTCTTGCTTCTTGGACTGCGTGATATATAATCCTTTGTCAGGGGAGGATATTTATATGCATCCACTTATCAAGCGGTATATGTTGTTCTCGCTGGCCGGTGCGGCCGCCATTATATTGTTCTATGGTATTTATCAACTGACCAGCGGGCCGAAACTGTATGAGGGCGACCGGAAGGAAGAACGCGCCTGCCGGCTCTGCCACGGTACGCCTGAGGGCTGTGACGCCTGCGGATACGACGGCAAGGTCAATGTCATCGTGCCCGGCCCGAATCACCGGACCACTGTTTATGGCGAGGTTTTTGAGCAGAATGTCCGCTATCCGTCACGGGAAGACGGCGCAATCTATGACGATGGTCAGGCGTTCCGCACGGGCGGCGCCCTGCAGCAGGCTACCGCCGGCGCCATCGGCGACGCCAAGGTGGTTTTCACCGGTTCATCCGGCGAGCGCATTGAAAAGATCACGCCATTCACCGGCAAGTTCAGCCTGAAATTGTTGGCCGGTACATATAAAGTGACGGTGGAGAAGTCTGGTTTTCAGCAATATGAAAAAGAACTGGTTGTCCCGCTGGCCACGGCCGAAATCTGGCAGGAGGAGATACCTGAAGTGATTGTCGAGCAGGTCCTGAGCGACGATCCGACAAGACAAAATCAGGGTGTTCCGGATGTGCTCAGCATAGAAATCGGGATGGCCAGATAGGTAATAGAATGGCTAAGAATATTTTGTACAACATTGCCTTATCTGTGGTTCAGACCCTGCAGGCCAATGGATTCCAGGCATACTTTGCCGGAGGATGCGTGCGCGACCGGCTGATGAAGCGGCCACCCAAGGATTACGATGTTGCCACCAATGCCCGGCCTAATCAGGTCATGAAACTGTTCCCCAAGACCCTGGCTATCGGTAAGGCCTTTGGCGTAGTGATGGTGATTATCCAGAAACAGCAGATTGAGGTCACCACCTTCAGGACCGAGAGCGGGTATTCGGACGGCCGGCATCCGGACCATGTCAAATACGCCTCGCGCGACGAGGACGTGGCCCGGCGCGACTTCACCATCAACGGCCTGCTCTACGACCCGATTACTGATGAACTGGTTGATTTAGTAGGCGGCAGGGCGGATATCAGGAAAAAGATTGTCAGGACCATCGGCGATGCCCGGCAGAGATTCAATGAGGACAAGCTCCGGATGATGCGGGCCATCAGGTTCGCCTGCGAACTGGGTTTTGCCCTTGACCCCAGGACCAAAAAGGCAATTGCCAAATCCGCCCGGCAGATAACCAAAATCAGTGTCGAGCGCATCCGCGAGGAATTGCGGCGCATCCTGATGTGCCCCCAGCGCGACCGGGGCGTAAAACTGTTGGAGCAGACCGGACTGCTAAAACGCATCCTGCCTGAGGTGCTTAAGATGAAAGGGGTCAACCAACCAAAGCAGTTCCACCCCGAGGGCGATGTCTATGTCCACACGGTTGCGGTCATGAAGCACCTCCGAAATCCGTCGTTTGAGCTGGCCCTGGCTACTCTCTTGCACGACGTGGGCAAGCCCGGCACCTTTATGATCACCGACCGCATCAGGTTCCACGAGCACGAACGTCTGGGTTCTGAGATGGCCGAGCGCATCTGCCAACGCTTGAAACTGGCCAACAGCGAGATTGAGACCATCTGCTGGATTATTGCCAAGCACCTGGTCTTCAAGGACATTGATAAGATGCGGGTCAGCACCCTGAAACGTCTGTTCAGCCATCCGGATTATCCGCTGCTGGCTGAGCTGCACCGGGCCGATCGGCTGGGCAGTGATATGGACCTGAAACCGTATTACATCGCGGCCCGGCTGTATAAGAAACTCTCCAAGGAAGACCTCAAGCCCGCGCCGTTGATAAACGGTTATGACCTGATTAAACTCGGCTTCAAGCCCGGACCGATATTCTCCAAGATTCTTAAACACGTGGAAGAGGCGCAGTTGGAAAAGGAGATTATCACCAAAGAACAAGCGCTGAAACTGGTAAAGGCGCATTTTAAACCGCAGATGAACACGGATAGACCCAGATGTACAAGAAAATGAAGAAGATTAGTTTGATTTGTTTTAGCATAGTCATAATGCTGTTTATTAATTATGGATGTTTTTCTACGGCTGCTATAACTTCAAGGCTTGTGTCTGAAGAATCGAAGAAAGATGGAACGCATATATGTGCTGGGTTTGGAGGATTAGGTGCGGATATAATATCTGGCTATTCATTAGCATGGGATAGTGATGAAAATTGGGGTAGAAACATTTATCAGGAGGCTCCTGTAGCTATTGGTTTTACTTTAATAGACGCGCTAATTGCTATCACGATAGATGAATTATTTCCCGAACAGCAATATGCTTTACCTCCAAAGAAAGAGGCATCCGAACAAGATATTATTTTACCACCAAAGACGCGGCGCTGAAACTGGTAAAGGCGCATTTTAAACCGCAGATGAACACGGCTAGACCCAGATGTACAAGAAAATGAAGAAGATTAGTTTGATTTGTTTTAGCATAGTCATAATGCTGTTTATTAATTATGGATGTTATTCTGTTGTTACTATTGTCCACAAAGGAGAAACTCAAAAATTAAGGGATGCAGGTAAACCCCCATGTGGTGGTTTTGGAGGAGCAGTTGTTGGTTGTGATATGCTAACGGGATATGCGTTAACATGGGACAAAGATGAAAACTGGGTTAGAAATTGGTATCAGAAAGCTCCAGCTGCTTTTGGATTTGCGGTAGTCGATATGTTAGCAGGTGATATTATATATAAATTATTCTATAGGGACGACAAACAACCAAGGAAAGAAGAATCGCCAAAGTCACATCGCTGAAATTAGTGAAGAAGCAATTCAAGTAAGCATTATTATTGGATAACCTGATAACAGGATTTAGCGGATTTACCTGATTTATCCGTTCAAACAGTTAAATCCTGTTGTTTCATCGTACTGATGGATTTTCTTGCCCTCTGTGTTCATCCCTGCCCCGCACATAATTTGTATTTCTTATTTGGCAGTAGTGACAAACCGTAGATAGTCGCAGATTATGGAAACTTTCACTTAATATTTGATATATGTGCGGGGTGAATGTTAATCTGTGGTTATGAGTTTTGCCCAGATTGTCTTCCCGGTTCCCATTGACCGGGCATTTACCTATCGCATACCCGCGGAGCTGTCCGGCACGCTCAAACTGGGCGCACGGGTCAGGGTGCCGTTCGGCACTGTTTCCAAAATCGGCTACTGCGTTGGATTCCTGGAGTCTGCCACCTTCCCCAAGATAAAGGATATTGAGGCCGTTATCGACACTGAACCGCTCATTACCGAGCATATGCTTAAACTCTGCCAATGGATGGCGGATTATTACTTCTCTTCTCTGGGCCAGGCCCTGGAATGCGTCCTGCCGGCCAGTGTTCGGGAAATCCCCACGGCTAAGAAATCCACTAAGGTCAAAGCCGACCCGTTCTATGAACAGGTGGCCCGGACCGAGCCGCTGACATTGACCCAGCATCAAAAAGAGGCGTATGATGCGATAGCGAAGAGCATAGAGCATAGAGCGAATAGTGAAGAAGCGCCGAATGTATTCCTGCTCCACGGCGTGACCGGCAGCGGCAAGACTGAGATATACCTCCAGGTCATGGCCAAGGTTAGGGAATCTGGCAAACAGACCATCGTTCTGGTGCCGGAGATTGCGCTCACCCCCCAGACCGTGCATAGATTTAGAGAAAGATTTGGCGATAGTGTTGCCGTCCTGCACAGCCATCTGACCGCCAAGCAGCGCCTGATTCAGTGGCAGAACATCCGCAACGGCCAGGCCTCGGTGGTCATCGGAGCCCGCTCGGCCATCTTCGCGCCCTTCAAGAATCTCGGCCTGATTGTCATAGACGAGGAGCACGAGACCAGTTTCAAGAACATCTCCACCCCGTTCTACCACGCCCGCGAGGCAGCCATCGAACGGGCCCGGCTGGAGCATGCCATCGTCATCCTCGGCTCGGCCACGCCGTCCTTAGAGTCATATTATAATAGCATCCATGGGACATATCATAGGTTAGTTCTGCCGGAACGCATCGACCATCGGCCCATGCCCAACGTCGAGGTGGTGGATATGCTTCAGCAGAACGACCCGCGGCATTCCAATCCCGTGCTCTCCAAGAAATTGGAAATAGGCATCCGGGACGAGGTGCTGAAAGGAAACCAGGTTATTCTTTTCCTGAACCGCCGGGGTTTTATCACCCTGATAAAGTGTTCCAAGTGCGGGCACATTATGAAATGCCGCCGCTGCCAGGTCTCGCTGGCATATCACAAGCAGTTCAATAAGGCCGTCTGCCACTATTGCAATGAAAAGACCGAACTGCCGACCGCCTGTCCCGAATGCGCCTATCCGGGCATCAGGCAATTCGGCATCGGTACCGAGAAGGTCGAGGACTACCTGCACAAGTTCTGGGATAATTTAATTGTTGATGCCAGCGCGGAAAAAAGCCAGCTGACCATCGGACGGATGGACAGCGACGCGATGAAAAAGAAAGGGCTCTACAAAGACGCCCTGCATTCATTCTTCACCGGAGAGACCGATGTTCTGGTCGGTACGCAGATGATTGCCAAGGGCCTGGACTTCCCCAATGTCACCCTGGTCGGAATTGTCTCGGCTGATACCACGCTCTATCTCAAGGATTTCAGGTCGGCTGAACGGACCTTCCAGCTGATAACCCAAGTAGCCGGCCGAACGGGCCGGGGACCCAAGGGCGGGCGGGTGATAGTCCAGACCGTCAACCCCGAGCACTACAGCATCATGGCCGGTTCGAACCATGACTACGAGGGTTTTGCCCGCCAGGAATTGTTATACCGCAGCGAACTCAATTACCCGCCGTTCCGGCGCATCATCCGGATTCTGGTCTCAGGAAAAAACCAGGATGTTATTAAAGAAACCATTGACAAAATTGCAAGGCAGATAACCAAGGAATTAGCCCCCTCACCCTTCCCTCTCCCCTCTGGGGAGAGGATAGGTGAGGGGAAACTAATTGAGGCAGGTGATATCGAGATACTCGGCCCGGCGCCGGCGCCTATCCTGCGCATCCGGGACCGCTTCCGCTGGCATCTGGTCTTAAAAATTAAGGAATTAGCGTCCGTCCAAAAGTATTTCAAGGGACTATTCAAGATGCCCTTTGCCAAGGGTGGCGTCCAGGTCTCTATTGATACCGACCCGGTGAGTTTGCTTTGAGCCGGTTGGCGCTAAGCGCGCCGGGTATATTCGAAAGGGGATGATGATGAAAGAAGTATTGGCCGTTATGGCGCTGGCGCTGGCCGGTCTGGTCAGCTGCCAGGGGGGGGATACCGGAACTGCGCTCCCGGAAGCGCTAAAACCGCCCAAGGTACTGGACGCGGGCAAACCCGTCTTGCTTCCTGATGAAGCAGACATAGCCGGTGAATGCGACAAAATCATGGGCGCCTTGGCCCAAACCGATATAAAACAGGCCTTCGCGTATATGGAGAAAATCTTCCCGCTCCCGGCTGAAGATTTTACCAAGCTTAAGGATGACACCACCAAGATGCTGGAATCTGTCAGTCCGAGATTCGGCAAGATTATCGGTTACGAACGGGTATCGGTGGTGAAAAAATCAGAGTCCGTTTTGGTCAGCACCTATATCCTAAAGATGGAAAGTATCGCCTTTAGATGGCGTTTTATTTTCTACAAGCCGAAAGACAAGTGGTTTATAAACAGCATGCGCTGGGATGATAAGTTGGGTGAAGACTGGTAGCCGGGGCGGGCGGGCAAACAGACGGGCCGGGAGCTGATTTATCTGAAATCTGCGTTTATCTGCGTAGCGACATCCCGCCGAGGCGGGACCCAGCCGGGTGGTTGCCCTGGTGCGTCGCGCTCCGCCGATACCAGTGGGGGGGGTAAATTAGTGCATGTTCCCCGAGTCGCGTTTATTTGGCACAGTGCCAAAAATAAGTGAGAAAAATATTAAATAATACTTGACAAATACTATTTCCCTTGGTATATTGCCATTATGCAAATACGGAATCTGATTGGTTCAGATTCCGGTTTAGAGTCTAGCAGCGAAAGGTTCATCAGCGCCCGGCCGGACCATGCGGTTGTTCTGGCGGGAACCGGAATGAGTTTACATTCGCCGTGGTTTTACGGCGAGCCCGGCGAGTCTGCCACCCCCCTGGGCCGGACGGACACCCTCCTTTCATCCAAAAAGCGCGATTTCCGTGCGTTCACCCATAATAGTCCTGCCCGGCCATTGGCTTTCTTAGCCGGCATCAGGGCTTATTTGCCGTTACAATATTTATAAACTCCCCCTTAATCGGTTGAGCAGGGTGGTTCTGTCGCTGGATGGTGTTTGTGAGAAGTGGTGTCCGGGGCATTCGGTCAATCGCGCGGACATCAGTAACCGGCGGCCGGGAAGAACATCGGATTTATCGGCCTGAACCGGACGCCGGGATAAAGGAGGATATAGCTATGAAAAACAGCGCTTATTATATGCCGGCGGTCCGGCGCAGGAGCAGCCCCCGCCCGTTGGCGGTGATAAATTCCGTCCCGCTACTTAGCGCGGTGTTCCTGGCCGCATTTATAGCCGCATTTAGCTGCGCCGGCTGCGGTGACGGCGGCAGCGGCAGCAGCGCATCGGCATCCGCGCCTGCGGCTGTGACGCCGACCCTGGTCGGATTGGTAAATACGCCGGACTATGCCCGGGGCGTCTATATTTCAGGCAGTTACGCCTATGTGGCGGACGGGACTTCCGGATTGCAGATTGCCGCTATCACCGACACGGATGCTCCGGTATTGGTCGGCTCTTGCAATACGCCGGGCAGCGCCTATGGCGTTGCTCTCTCAGGCAGTTATGCCTATGTGTCTGATTATGGCTCCGGGTTTCAGGCTATCGATATCTCAAATCCGGCCAGCCCGACCCTGGCCGGCTTTTATAATACGCCCGGCACTGCTTATGGCGTCGCGGTCTCAGGCAGTTATGCCTATGTGGCTGATGGCGCGTTCGGCCTGCAGATTTTAAATATCTCCGTTCCGGCCACCCCAACCCTGGCCGGTTCTTATAATACCACGGGTTCTGCCCGGTGCGTCTACATCTCGGGCAGTTACGCCTATGTGGCGGACGGCGCTTCGGGGCTGCAGATTATCGATATCTCAAACCCGGCCAGCCCGACCCTGGCCGGCTCACTGGATACCGCGGGCTATGCTTATGGCGTCGCTGTCTCAGGCGGTTACGCCTATCTGGCGGATGGCGCGTCCGGCCTGCTGGTCATTGATGTGTCTGTCCCGGCGGCCCCGGTCTTGGCCGGGTCATACGACACCTCGGGCTCTGCCTATAGCGTGTGCCTTTCCGGCAGTCGCGTCTATCTGGCTGATTTCGGTTCAGCGCTGCGGGTTTTTGATATCTCCAATCCGGCCGCTCCGGTTTTAGAGTGGGCAATAGTCACCACTGGTTCCGTCTATAGCGTCTGTGTATCGGGCAGTTACGCCTATGTGGCGGACGGGTATCCCGGCCTGCAGATTATCAGTCTGGGCGATTAGTTCGAGGAACGGCAGTTTTCTGCGGGTCCCGCCGGTCTTGATTCCTTTATCGGTCCTCAAGCGCTGGCGGGATTTCCCTATCCCCTACATGCCCCTTTGCGCCCCTGTGCGTAGCACTGGTCGGGAGCACGCCGCAGGCGGCGCACCGGGAGACACACTGGTCAGTTCAACATTTAGCCAGCGGCTAAAGCGCACCCGGGTAAAGGTGCCCCGGATTACTGTAATATTTATTGACATTTTGATGGTATGGCATATATTGGCGGCATTAATTAACCAAGCCGGGTAACCGGTTAAAAGCGGTTCAGAAGATATTCGGCGCCAAAGGAGTTGTATGAAAAACAGAAGATATTATATAGTCGCGGCTTTAGTCTTGGTGGCATGGGTAACTGCTTTTAGCTACATCGGCTGCGGCGGGAGTTCGTCCAGCGGTTCCAGCGGCGGCAGTACGCTTAACCTGCCTCCGGCGCCGACCGGCCTTTCTGCTATTGCCGGGAATACCGAGGTGACCATAAGCTGGACCAGCGTTACCGGCGCCATATCTTACACCGGTTACTGGTCAATCGCTTCGGGCGTGACAAAAGTTACCGGCACCAGGATAAGCAATATCACCGCGCCATACACCCATACCGGCCGGGCTAATGGCACGACCTATTACTATGTGGTCACTGCCGTGAACAGCGACGGCGAGGGCGCTGCCTCATCTGTGATATCCGCCACCCCGGTTTTAACCCCGACCCTGGCCGGCTCTTATGATACAACGGGCTCGGCCTCTAGCGTCTATGTCTCCGGCGCTTACGCCTATGTTGGGGACTCTAGTTACGGCCTGCAGATTATCAACGTCTCCAATCCGGCTGCTCCGGCCCTGGCCGGCACATACAATACATCCGGTCTGGCCGGCGGCGTCTATGTATCCGGCAGTTATGCCTATGTGGCGGATGACGTTTCCGGACTGCAGATTATCAACATCTCCAATCCGGTTTCGCCGGTGTTAGCCGGGACATACGATACCCCGGACTATGCCCGGGACGTCTATGTTGACGGCAGTTATGCCTATGTGGCGGATGAGAATTCCGGCCTGCAGATTATCAACGTCTCCAATCCGGCTGCTCCGGCCCTGGCCGGCACTTATAATACCCCGGGCCAGGCCATTGGCGTCTATGTGTCCGGCGCTTATGCCTATGTGGCTGATAACACCTTCGGGCTGCAGATTATCAATATCACCAATCCGGCGGCCCCGGTCCTGGTCGGCACTTATGATACAGCGGGCGGCGCTGACGGCGTCTATGTGTCCGGCAACTATGTCTATGTGGCGGATAATATCGCCGGGCTGCAGATTATTAATATCTCTAATCCGGCCGCTCCCACCCTGGCTGGTTCTTATAATACATCGGGCACTTCTGATGACGTCTATGTATCCGGGAATTACGCCTATGTGGCGGACGGTGATTCCGGACTGCAGGTTATCAACATCTCCAATCCGGCTACTCCCACCCTGGCCGGTTCATATCCTACCGCGGACTGGTCCAATGGCGTCTATGTGGCCGGCGCGTACGTCTATCTGGCGGATAACACCTTCGGCCTGCAGATTATCAACACCTCGGTGGTTGCCACGCCGACCCTGGTTAGTTCTTGTGACACTCCTAACGCCGCCTCCGGCGTCTATGTGTCCGGAAACTATGCCTATGTGGCGGATTGGAATTCCGGACTGCAGATTATCGACATCTCAAACCCGTCCGTTACCACGACCCTGGTCGGCTCATATGACACCACGGGCATTGCCAATGGCGTCTATGTGGCCGGCGATTATGCCTATGTCGCGGACGGTGATTTCGGGTTGCAGATTATCAATATCTCCCAGCCGGCTACGCCCACCCTAACCGGCGCTTATGATACAACCGGTTATTCCCGGGGTGTCTATGTGTCCGGCAACTATGACTATGTCACGGATGGGACTTCCGGACTGCAGATTATCAACGTCACCAATCCGGCTGCTCCGACCCTGGCCGGCACTTACAATACCCCGGGCTATGCCTTTGGCATCTATGTGTCCGGCAATTATGCCTATGTCGGCGATAACGCTTCCGGACTGCTGATTATTGATGTCACTAATCCGGCTGCCCCGGCCCTGGCCGGTACTTACAATACCCCGGGCAGCGCCTATGGCGTCTATGTGTCCGGAAACTATGCCTATGTGGCGGATTGGAATTCCGGACTGCAGATTATTGATATCTCCGAACCGGTTACGCCCACCCTGGCCGGCGCTTATAATACGCCGGACTCGGCCTATGACGTCCATGTATCCGGCACTTACGCCTATGTCGGCGATAACGCCTCCGGACTGCAGATTATCAACGTCTCCAATCCGGCGGTTCCGGCATTGGTTGCCACTTACAATACCCCGGACTCGGCCAACAGCGTCTATGTTGACGGCAGTTATGCCTATGTGGCTGATAACTCCACCGGCCTGCTGATTATCAGCCTGGGCGATTAGTTCGAGGGACGGCAGTTTTCTGCGGGTCCCGCCGGTCTTGATTCCTTTATCGGTCCTCAAGCGCTGGCGGGATTAACTGGACCAAACCGACCTAATTCTGTTCCGCTTCCGTGAACGCTTTTCCTTGCCTTTTCCTAAAAATGGTGGTAGAGTGCCAACTAATAAATATGGAAAATAAAGAACGGAGGAATAAATATGGAAAATGAGCATCCTAAAACAGAAGGAAGTAATCTTATCTGGAAATCCGGGAAACTGCTGGTAATGCACGTTGATGCCAAGCTGCCGGACCGATGCATTAAGACCAACCAGCCGGCCAATGGCAGCCGGAAGACTGCGACTCTTAACTGGCATCCGCCGGTATTTTACGCGCTTATTTTACTTAATCTTATAATATATGCAATTGTAGCAATCGTTGTAAACCGGAAAGCCACGATAGAATTTGGCGTATCCAATGAAGTCGTAAAAAAACACGTCCTGATAAAAACAATTGGCTGGGTTATACTGTCTTTAGGAGTAATTGTTTTCGTCTGGGGGTTGGCCGTGATGTCGCCTTTTGCATTTTTGGGGCTACTTACGGTTATTATAGGGCTTATTCCCATAACCCTGGCAAAATTTGTTTCAGCCGCTAAAATCCAAGACGATTATGTCTGGGTAAAAGGGGTCAGCCATGATTATCTGAACGATTTGCCCGAGTGGAATTCTAAACAGTAATCCAGGTGGAATCCTCTGATGCTCCGAGCCGGCCGGGCGGGGGAGTAAACAACGGGATTAAACAACCACCTTTAATTCCCCCTTTGTTAAGGGGGACTAAGGGGGTTGTTATTCTCTCCGCTAAATCAGTTAAATCCTGCGGAGTCGCAACGGAGTCCCGATTATTTCGGGGTTGTAAGATATGGCGGGGCGGATTTAATTTGCCTTTTCGATTGAAAAGTATTTAATTGTATTGCTTGACCAGCCCCGATGAATATCGGGGCTGTGGTGTCCCCGGATTAGAGGAATTGAAACCACAAATAGACACGAACACCGCAGTGACCGCGTCCAGCGAATTGACACAAATGGATTCGTGTTTATTGGTGTTCATTCGTGGTTGCCTTGTAGGCCGGAATCTGCGATAGGGGGGAACCGGATTACAACAAGGAAAGGAGACGGATTAATGTTAGTAGAATATAAAAATAATGCCATCTCGGGAATTGTCGGTGGCATGTTTGTGCTCGGAGGAGTTTATCAAGTTAGGAGTATGCATCCCACTACCGTACCACCACTATTAACGTTGGGGATAAGCATCATCGGGATTGTTTTATGGATATGGGGTTGTTTTGCCTATGCCAAAGGGAAGGGATATAGCAAATATTGGGGCTTATTAGGTTTTTTGTATCTCCTGGGACTACTTATACTTGCTTTATTTCCAGATAAACATAAGAATGCTAATAAAGCTTAACTCCGGATATACTTTGCGCCTCTGCGGTGAAAGGTAATTCGGGCTGGCCGGAATCTGCGATAGGGGGGGGAACTAAATTGGTACGTGTCCCCGGATTACCGGATTAAGGGGAACCAGTCACCGGGGAAACCGGGGAAATTAAAAGGATGTGCATTTATGGATTGCTGTAATTCAGGTGAGCCCCAAAAGAAAATAGTTAACATTGACCCTCTTCAGTCGCCCGAAAACCAATTTATATGTTATTGCAAGGAGGTTACCAAAGGCAAGATTATTGAAGCCATCAAGAATGGAGCCAAGACGCTAAATGAGATAAAAGAGGCGACCGGCGCTAATACGGGAAACGAATGCAAAACCAAAAATCCCAGGAAGATATGCTGTTCCGGTGATATTAAGTTGCTTCTGGATTACTGGATACCGAAGATTGGGGCCAAGAAACCGGTCAAGCGGGGGTAATCTGGGCACGTCAAGCTGGACAGGCACGTCAAGCGGGACAGACCGGAGCTAAGGGTCAGCAGACCATCCCGTGAGGGACTGCCTCCCGTAGGGACTGATTTTATCCGGGCCGGCGAAGTCGCAACGGAGTCCCGGAGCACCGCAGTGCCTCCCGCTTAGAGGGGCAACTCATTGCGGGGCGGGGGAGTATCTGAAATCTGTGTTCGCTATCGCGGTCTCTGCTGAGTTCATCTGTGTTTATCTGCGTAGCGACATCCCGCCGAGGCGGGACCCAGCGGGGTGGTTGCCCTGCGGGCCGGAATCTGCGATAGGGGGTCATTGGAATTCCCTACATACTCCCTACTCTATACTTCATACTTCTTCTCATTTCCTTGCCTTCATTCCGGAAAGTGATAAAATACCAATAAACTCGTATTGTGTCCCCGGATTACCGGATTATAATTGGTATTGCTTGCCCGTCCGTAGCCCAAAGGGCGAAGAAGGGTGTCCCCGGATTACGAAATATGAAAAAGACTACATTACTCCTAATTCTATTGCTTGTTATTACCTCGGGATGCAGTGGCGAGAAGTTAAAAGCCGTCTACGAAGTGCCAAGTTACTGGACAAAATCATCAATTGGTAATCTTTTACCTGTTCCTGTAACAATCTATATTAACAAATCTTCTTACCCCAAAAAGCCAGTTCCTCAGACTATTTTAATAAAAGGTCGTAAATGTCAGATTGAAGGATCAGAAATGATTCAAAATAATGAAGAGTTTTGGGTTTTTACTTTTAAGTTGGCTAGAGAATTTGTGTTTGATGACATATTCGATCGGCCGGGTCAAGTTAAAGTTACATTTCTGGATGAAAACGGGAAAACATTTACACTAAAAGCCGAGATGGAACCGAATGTAGAATATATTATTATTCCGGGAGGGGCGGGGAAATGACTTCTCTGTGTGCTCTGTGCCTCTGCGGTGAAAGGTAATTCGGGCGGCTTGCCCAGCACATTCCTTTTGCGGCCAGCGGGACAGACCACTAATTTTCTTTCCCTTTTTTTTACGCGGTTTCGCAGGCGCTATCTTTTCATCTGTGTAATCTGTGTCATCCCGTCATCCCGTCATACGACAGGACAGGTACGACGGGACAGGTCTGTGGTTACAATTTATTTTCCGCCTTTTCCGTGGAGCGCTTCAACCCCGAAATAATCGGGACTTCGCTGCGGCTTCGCCGGCTGCAGCCAGCCAAATAAGTCAATGTTTTTGACCGGAATTAATACCGCTGTTTAGCGGTATTTGAATACCGCTATTCGGCGGTATTTATTGTTATCTGTATTCTGGACATTAATCTGCGGCCAAAATTCCTCCCACTGAATATTTTTCAGAATCGGCTTGATTTTTGGAATCAAACGGTTATCTTATATTCGGACAGCGCGAGAGGGGGTAAGAGAGGGGGGGGTAGTCATGAAGAACCACGATGACCGGTCCTTTGAGGATAATCTCAGCGGCTTTGTCCGGTTCTGGCGGAATATGGGTCGGCCCAATGGCGATATTCTTTATATCCTGCTTATCTGGGATGACAAAGAACAGGACCGTCAGTCCACGGCTGATACAGTC